>DATGFU010000087.1:0-3548 GCA_035308865.1 Allostellaceae bacterium
AAGGAAATAGACCGTGGCGCGACGGTTCCAGGCTTCCGCAAAGGCGAAATCTGCGCCGATCGCCTCGTCGAGCGCCTTCAGCGCGGCGCCGAACCGGTCGGCCGAGAGCGCCTGCAGGGCGCGTTGCAGGGAAGCGACCGCCTCGCGCGTGCCGGCACCGCTCCACAGCCGCCAGATCATCCGGTCGAGCCGCTCGATCTCCGCCGGCTTGGTGGCCAGCCGCAGCCGGGACAGTGCGGCAGACAACGCGGCGTGCTGCCGGGTAATCGGCTCGGCGCCCGCCAAAACGCGGACCAGCGCAATGACCGAAGAGAAGCGGGTCTCAGACATCGGCCGCGATCGTCACCTCCCGGCGGCAGCTCTCCTGTAGGGAGCATCCGCCCGCTGCGGCCGTCTTGTCCAGCCCGATTCGCGCAAGGCGAATGGCGGTGACGTGCTACGCCGCCAACACGCGCTCGGCGCGCTACGACACCCGCTTCTTGTCCCCATCCGGGTGCGATGGCAGGGTGCTCGCGGAGAGCCAGAGCCCCAATGTCCGTGATCGATCAAACCTCGCCGGAAACGCCTGCGCAGATATTCTCCAATGCGCAGGCCGCGCTTGTCCGGGTCGGCGAGATCTACCGGGACCAGGTCAGGCATCTCGTCGACTGTTTCCGGCTTTATGCGCGCGGCGCGGTGCTGCCGCAGCGGGTCAGGGCCCATTATCCCTACGTTCAGCTGACGACGACCATCCTTGCCAGGCGGGACAGCCGCCTTGCTTACGGGGTCGTGCCGGCGCCGGGCACGTACCGGGCGACGCTGACCCGCCCGGACCTCTTCGCCTCCTATTATCTCGAGCAGTTCGAGGCGCTGTTGGCCAACCACGGCGTGGCGCTGGAGATCGGCCTGTCGAACCGACCGATCCCGATTTCCTTCGCCCTCGGCGAGGAGACCGATCTCGAAGGCACGCTCGATCCCGAGCGGCTCGCCAGTGTCGGCAACACCTTCGACCTGCCGGACCTCGCCGGGATCGACGACGCCATTCCGGACGGTGCCTACCTGGCGGCGGCCAGCGCGCGGCAGCCGCTGGCCCTGTTCACCGCCGCGCGGGTCGATCTGTCGCTGCAGCGGCTGAAGCACTACACGGCGACGAGCCCCGAGCACTTCCAGCAGTTCGTGCTCTTCACGAACTACCAGTTCTACATCGATCAGTTCGTCCGCATGGGTCTCGCGATGATGGGCGCCGACGGCGCTGCTGCCGGCGCCCGTCCGCACGAGTACGTGGCCTTCGTCGAGCCGGGTAACCGGATCACGCCGAACCTGGCGCTCGACCCCGGCGCGGCGGCGAGCGGCGAGCGCGCGGTGCGGCAGCCGCAGATGCCGGCCTACCATCTCAAGCGCCGCGATGGCGCCGGCATCACGATGGTCAATATCGGCATCGGTCCGTCCAACGCCAAGACCATCACCGACCACGTTGCGGTCTTGCGCCCACACGCGTGGCTGATGCTGGGCCATTGCGCCGGTCTTCGCGACACGCAGCAGCTGGGCGACTATGTCCTCGCCCACGCCTATGCCCGCGACGACCACGTGCTGGACGAGGTGCTGCCGACCTGGGTGCCGCTGCCGGCGCTGGCCGAGGTGCAGCAGGCGCTCGAAGGCGCCGTCGCCGAGGTCACCGGGCTGGAAGGCTATGCGCTGAAGGCGCTGATGCGCACGGGCACGGTGGTGACGGTCGATGACCGCAACTGGGAGCTGAAGGAGCAGCACCTCTTGGTGCAGCGCTTCAACCTGTCGCGGGCGATCGCGCTGGACATGGAATCGGCGACGATCGCCGCCAACGGGTATCGTTTCCGGGTGCCCTACGGCACGCTGCTTTGCGTGTCGGACAAGCCGATGCATGGCCGGTTGAAGCTCCCCGGCATGGCCGACAAGTTCTACCGCGAGCGGGTCGACCAGCACCTCAAGATCGGCCTGCGCGCCATGGAGATCCTGCGCGCCCGCGGGCTCGACCGGCTCCACAGCCGCAAGCTGCGCAGCTTCATCGAAAGCGGCTTCCGCTGATCATTCCCGAGGGGCAGGAGGACTCCGGTCGATCGGACGCCGCGGCGGGGTCACCCGAGCGTGGCGACGGCCATTCGAAGACAGGCCTCGAACCCGTCCAGATCCTGGTAGAGCCGGTCGGGCGGCGCCGGGTGCCGAATGATCGGGCAACCAAGCTCGGCCACCGCCGCATCGATCATCAGATTATCGACATTCCCGAAGTCCTCGATCGACATGCCGTCGGAGTCACGCCAGTCCGTCCCATCGAAGACGGCTGGCCCGTGACGGCGGACCCGCTCGATCAGGTCGGCCGCATCGTTGGTGTAGCAGAATGCCGGCTTCCCGAGCCCGCTCAGGAGGCCCAGCTCGAACACCGTCCCGGTATCGGCGCTGGGCCCACGGAACGGCGTCAGATTCACGATTGCGGCATCGGCCGTGCGGATCATCGCGACGTTTGCCCGGTAGATGAGCCGGTCGAGCGAAGCGCCGCCCGCAGCGGCGATCTCGTTGTCCAGCGGATAGAGACCCTCGACGCCGTAGCGTGTGCACAGCGCCTTCTTGCGCCGCCCCATCTCGATCGCGTCGGGAAGGAAGACGTCCGGGCCGGCCAGATAGAGTCTTCGCATGGCATTCCCCGCCGGTCGTGTTCCCGGCGCGCGCCAGGCTCGTTGCTACCGCCGCGTCGCGCCGATCGGCGTCGACTCCCTGGGTTCTGCATCCCAAGGGAATAGGATCCAGGTGTCCTGGCTTACCTCGGTCACGAAGGTGTCCACCACCGGGCGGCCCGCCGGCTTGGCGTAGATCGTGGCGAAATGCGCTTTCGGCAGGATGCGTCTGACAAGGCCGCCGGTGGCGCCGGTATCGACCAGATCGTCGACCACCAGAAGCCCGCTGCCGTCACCTTCGACCGATTTGAGCAGCTGGATGTCGCCGCGCGTGCGGTTGTCGTAGCTTGCGACGGAGATCGTATCGACGAGCCTGATATCGAGCTCACGCGCCACGATGGCGGCCGGAACGAGGCCGCCGCGGGCGATGGCAACGATCCCCTTGAACGGGCCGAGATCGAGGAGACGCCAAGCCAGCGCCCGCGAATGCCGGTGCAGCTCTTCCCACGACACCGGGAAGGTGTGCTGGGCATGCGCGGCGGCGACCATGGGCTGATTATACCGCGCCGCCGCCGCGCCTTACAGAACGAATCCCGGCCGGAGCGCCTTACATTGAAAGGCGAAAGGCGCCGCAGGGGCGCCTCACAGACCGTCTAAGCCCTTGAAATGATTGGTGGGCGCTGCTGGGATCGAACCAGCGACCTCCCCGGTGTGAACGGGGTGCTCTACCGCTAAGCTAAACGCCCCCGGAACGGCGGGTGCCGGGATGTACGCGGGCGGTCCCGGCCTGTCAAGCCGCGCGGCTCAGCGGAGCCTTTCAAGGAAAGTCGGCAGGAAGTCGAAGCGGCCAAGCGCGGCAAGGCAGGGTATCGACTCGATTGCGCATCGGCGATAGCCGTAGGTCATCAGCACGAAGGGTACCCC
>DATGFU010000088.1:0-5047 GCA_035308865.1 Allostellaceae bacterium
TTCATCACCGTGATGTCGCCGGACTTGATCGTCGTGCTGGTGGTCATGCCGCGCTTCGGCGACCAGCTGAAGTTCCGCCAGATGCCCGGCCCGGTCTTCTCGCGCCGGCGATAGCGTAGGCCCATGGGCGGTTCTCCGGTCGCGGGCGGCAACCGAGCGCCGCCCCGGTCGCATCGATCAGGGAACGGGCGTGCGGCCGAAGACCCTCTTCGCCGCCTCCGAAACCTCGATCAGGTGCGAGACGTCGACGTGCTCGTAGATCCTGTCGGTCACCGTCTCGATCACGTCGAGGAAGGGGACCTTCCGGAACATGCGCGCGACGCCCTGCACGCCGACGCGGACGGCGCCCTTGGCGGTCTGGCGCTGGGCGAAGCGCTTCGAGACGGCGGCGCATATGGCGCGGTCGATCGCCGCCCGGTCGGCCCCGAAGGCCGTACCGCTGGCACAGCGAGCGCTCCCGATTACCGCACCCGCCTCGCTGCCGCAAAGGCAGGCGAGGCCGAGCGAGCGCGTCTCCGGCGCCCTCGGGTCATGGCCGGCCACGGTCGCGACCGCGAACACGAGCCGCATCTTCAGCAGCCACGGCGAGGCCATGTCGGCGAACATCGACGCGTACAGGCTGCCGGCGCCGGCGAGGTTGACCGACACCTTCTGCCGGATGAACTCGATCTGGTCGTTCACGAGCGCGTCGACCGCCTCCCGATCGCTCGCGGTCCCCTGGAACTCGGCCGCGAGCGCGGCGGCGCTGGGAAAGCCCGGGAAGCCGCTGGTCGCGCAATCGGCGATCCAGCCGAGGAACTCCGCCGGCTTCTCGGAGGCTAACGCGATACCCCTGCTCGTTGCCGCCTGGAGCCGAGCCGTGACCTCCGAGATTGCTTGTGTGGCGGATTGCAGCGATATCGCGCCAAGTCGGGTTGCTGGGGAATCGGCCGATGACGCGTGATCGATCGTCATTGGGACGCCGGCGCAACCGGCCTGGTCGGCAGGCTCATTCCGCTGTTCGCTGGGATGCTCGAGGCTGCTCTTCACGACCCGCTCTCCCAAGGCGACCTCATCACACGCCCTCCGATCCAGTTGGTGAACGGGCCTGACGGTTTACGCGGAGATGATTCGGTCGGGTGCCGAGTCATGGTCGGCGGGCCTCGCTGACGACGAGCATGTCCTTTGTTTAGTATATCGAGGTGTGTATCCTAAACAAGTCGACATCCTGCGGTCATGGACCTGCGGGAGCTCTTCGCCACCAATCTGCGCAAACTGCGCCACGCGAAGGGCTTATCGCAGGACGATCTCGCGTACACGGCAGGGGTGAGCCGCAGCTATCTAAGCCAGATTGAAAAGGGCTCTTACTACGTGAGCCTCAAGGTCATCGGGCGGCTGGCGGACGTGCTACAGGTCGAAGCGGCCGATCTGCTCAAGCGCCCGATCCCGCCTACCGGGAAGCAGGCTAAGAGCGGCGCTGGCTAAACTAGATTCCGTCGGGTCGAGCGAGCGAAGGGCCTTCGATCCGGCCTCGATCCAGGTGCAGAGGACGGTCCAGACTTAGCCCATTATCGGTCGCACTGGAGCCTTGCGAACTTGGCTCTGGCCGTGGGGCAGACGATCAATGGCAGCTCGATGGGCTGTTGCTCGCTGCGAGCCACGACCTGCCGATCCTCAATCGATTGCCGATCGTCGGCAATGCCGAGGAGCCTATTCGAGATCCGTACAATTTCGTCGATCGGGTCGGGACTGTCGCTCGCGAGGGCGACTTCGCTCTGACGTGCGGTCACGCAGATCGCTCGAAACAACTTCCGAAGAAACCTCACCCCCGCCTCGCGTCGCTTCACCGCCGATCCCGTCGCGCCAATCGCGCCCGACGGGCTGCGACGGACATAAGCATCCTTCGATGGACCATGGAATTGCGAGCGCCCTACCTTAGCGCGGTTGGCGGTCCGTCTCCGTGCTCGGTGCGCACCGGACGTCCTTGCGCCTCCGGAATGCTGCCGCGCTCGATCTGGAATTCGAACTCGAACTCGTCAGCGGCCTTCATGACCGCGGCAAGCCGCTGGATGTCCTCGCTGTCCTTCGTGAGGATGTCGCTGTAGCAGAGATGCGGCCGGCCGCCGTCATCGACCACCCATTCGGCCGGTTCGGCCATGCCCGGCCGCCAGAAGGCGCCGGTGGCGCTCCAGACGCCGGTGTAGCCGTCGTCGTAGCGGTAATAGGCGAGGTCGTGATCGCGCAGCCATGCCTCCAGACGCTCGAACTGGCCGCCGGCGACGTCGTGATCGCTGACTTCCAGGCAGTACCCTTCGCCCGAAGCCTCCCGAACGACTGCGTCGAGCACCTCGCGCGACGCAGGTTCCCAGTCCGGGCCGACGCCCTCGCGCTCCAGAACGTCCAGGAAGGCCGGCAGCTGGTCGGCCGGCAGGACGCCGCCGATCCGGATTTGCGTGCTGCTTCTGTCTGACATGATGATCCTCCGTTCAGAGTGATGGGAATCGAGCCGCGCTCGGGCTGAATGACCTGCCGAGGCGATCAGCGCTTCCGCCGGAAATTGATGACGTTGGAGACCGGCACGGCCTCGGGCAGCGTCGGCCCGTCGGCGTCGACCTCGAAGCCGTCAGTCGGCCAGTCGGGTTCGCCCGGCTCAGCGAGGCGGATCTCGAAGAACAGGTCGATCGTGTGGGTGTCGATCTGGATCTGGCAGAGCGAGATCTGGGCGCCGCCCTTGAACCCGCGCAGCACTCGGATCAGCTCGCGGACGGTCGCCATCAGTACTCCCCGGCGAGCATGATGGTGAGGACGCGGACGGTGACGGCCGGATCGGCCGGGTCCGGCGAGCCGGCGCGCAAGCTCCGGTCGTAGGCGTCGATCTTCCAGAACAGACGCTCGCCGCCAAGCGCGAACGCCCCGAAATCGCGCTCGCCGTAGGGGTCGTTGTCGGCGTCGAAGCCGTCGAACCGGCGGACCGCGGCGACCGCCTCGGCGACGCGCGCGGCCCCGAGGGCCTCGACGCCGGCGGTGATCATCCAGCGCCCGCCGGCGCCGCGGCGCATCGCGTCGTTGAGGGCGCGGACGCAGTCCGTACGAGATCCGGGCGAGGCGGTGCCGTTCGCCGGCGCGGCGCCGGTCGTCGCTCGTGTCATCGCTGTTCTCCTTGGGTGGGGACTGGAAGCCCGGCTATGGGCGCTGCCGGATCGCGCAGCCGCGAGGCGAGCGGGTGGCGGATTCAGACGAGGGCGACGAGCCGGCGCTTGGCGTGGCTGTCGCCGTCGATGTAGGCCTGGGTCTGGTCGATCGAGGAATGCCCGGCCAGCTGCTGCACGTCGCGCAGGCTGCCGCCGGCCCGGACGAGCAGCCGGGCGGCGCGGGTGATGAAGGTCCGCCGGCCTGAGTGCGAGGAGCAGCCTTCGAGGCCGAGCTCGCGGTAAAGCACGGCGAACCAGTTGACGACACTGCTCGGCCGCAGCCCCGCGCCGCGTTCCGAGCGGATGACGAACACGCCATCGGCCTGCATGCCGCGCAGCACGACGAGCGCGCGGCGCAGCTGCGGGTGCAGCGGGATCGTCCGGCCGCTGCGCTTCTTGGCCGCGCGGTCGTGCAGCTCGATCCGGTCGCCGACGGCGCCGTCCGGCCGCAGCACCATCGGCCAGGTCAGCTTCGCGATCTCGCCGGCCCTAAGGCCCGCCTTGGTCGACAGCAGCAGCATCACCCGGTCGCGCTCGGGGTTGCGGGTGTTCGAGACGTGCCGCAGGGCGCGCTGCTCCTGCCCGCGGCTCAGGATCTTGGCCTGTTTGCCTGCCATGTGGTGGTTCTCCGTGGATGTGGGATCCCCGCCGGCAGACGGCGGGAAGGATGAGAGGGAGGAACGGGTTGGTGGGCGCGCCGAGCGGCGACGCGCGGGTCATGAAGGCGTCTCAGCCTGTGCCGGTTGGGCGGTGGAGCGGCCTCGGTCAAGGCTTGGGCACGAGATGCCGATACGGTATAATGATACCACATCAGCGATCTGAATCCAACAGCCCTCTGACCAACCGCCGAATCGCCAACGTCCCGTGAAGTTGGCACGGACGACGCGAGGCAGCGTGAAGTTGGAAACATGACGGTGGCGGTCGCTCGCGGCGCTGCAGCCAAGCGCCAACCGCGCAGGCGGTCAGAAACCGTAATTTCCTGAACCGGTAAAGCAGAGTGCAACAGCGTCTTGGAGAGTCCAGACGCGTCTACTGGAGCACGAATCAGATGTCATCCCCGCACCACCACCCGCAGGACCCAAAGATCCCTCCGGAGCACCCGGCGCCCACCGTGAGGCGACCCCGGATGGGCATCCGGATGAAGGTCGCGAAATCCCATGTCGAAACCGACGACTGGCGCGAACGGCCGTCGCCCGTTGTACGTCAAACTCGACGGAGTCGCGGAAGCATGCCGCGGCGGCTTCAGCAGCGAGAGACGGTGCCGTCATCGGCACGGACTCCACGGGGAACGCGCGCCCGTCATGTCGGCGCGGCAACGCCGCGAGGACCACATCGCGAAGAGGCGCCTGTTCGTCGTCGCGGAAACCTACCTAGCTCGCACGACTACATGCATGAAGCGCGAACGATTCGGACCGAGCTGGTTCGCTTTCTACGGCGGCAAGGCTTCCAGTCCGCCGTCACGCTGAACCTGAATCGGGACCAGTCGCGCACTCTCGAGAGGTCGTCCCGCCGAGCCAAGCGCGCCTTCGCCGAGTTCCTGAAGCGCCTCGACACGCGCCTTATGAAGGGCAGCCCGACGAAGCGTCCATCCGACGCGCGGACCTTCGCGGTGGCGATCCTCGAGATTCAGGGCGGCAAGATTCACATGCACGCGTTCCTGCGTTTTCCGCCGGACTGCGAGCTACCAAAAGACGAGCGTATCGCCGTGATCCAAGAGTGCTGGGACAAGACCGTCCCAGGCGGTCAATTGCATCACGAAGGCCTCTACGCGCCGGACGGCTGGGGTCGCTACATCTCGAAGCGGCATTGGCTGCCCGAGCACTTCGACCACGTCTACTACTCTCACGAGTTTCATCCGCAGCAGAGCCGGAAGGACG
>DATGFU010000089.1:0-4733 GCA_035308865.1 Allostellaceae bacterium
GACTGCGCCGTGCTGCGCGTCATCGGCGTCGACATCGTGCTGGCGACCAACCGCTTCCAGATCACCGACCTCCAGCAATTCCTCTCGGTCGGCATCGACCCGCTGAAGAAGGCGGTGATCGGCCTCAAATCCTCGCAGCATTTTAGAGCCGCGTTCGGCCCGATCGCGCGCAAGATCCTGATCGTGGATTCCGGAGCGTTGACGACGCCCGACTACAAGAAGTTCACCTACAAGAAGCTGCGCCACCCGATCTGGCCGCTCGACGAGATCGCCGAGTAGCAACGCCTTTCTGTTGCAATCGCCGCGGCCTTCTCGCTATCGTCCGGCCATGCGTATCGCCATCATCGGGCAGCAGGATTTCGGCAAGGCCGTCCTCGCCGCCTTCCTCGAGCGCGGCGACGACGTCGCCGCCGTGTTCTGCGCGCCGGAGAAGCCGGGCGCCAAGCCCGATCCGCTGAGGCTCGCCGCCGAGCAGATGGGGCTGAAGGTGTTCCAGCTGCCGTCGCTCAAGACGCCGGAGGCGAGCCAGGCCATGGCCGGCCTCGCCCCCGATATCGGCATCATGGCCTATGTCCTGCAGCACGCGCCGCAGGATTTCGTGCGGCAGCCGAAGCACGGGACGATCCAGTACCACCCCTCGCTGCTGCCGAAATACCGCGGGCCCAGCTCGATCAACTGGCCGGTGATCCGCGGCGACGCAAGGACAGGCCTGACCATCTTCCGGCCGACCGACGGGCTCGACGAAGGGCCGGTGATCCTGCAGAAGGAGGTCGCCATCGGCCCCGACGACACGATCGGCAGCCTCTACTTCGACCATCTCTTCCCGCTGGGCGTCGCAGCGATGCTGGAGGCGGCCGACCTGGTCGTCGCGGGCCGCCACAGCGAAACGATCCAGGACGAAAGCCGAGCGACCTACGAAGGCTGGTGCCGCGCCGCCGAGGCCCGCATCAACTGGCATAACCACGTCGATCACATCTACGACCTGATCCGCGGCTGCAACCCGGCGCCCGGCGCATGGACGACCCTCGGTGGCCGCAAGATCCAGATCTTCGATGCGCGAAAGCACGGGTTCCGCACCTTCGGCGCGGTCAAGGGTGCGATCGGCGAGGTGACGGCACTTGGCCCCGAAAGCTTCCGTGTCACCGCCCAGGGCGGACAGATCGAGGTGTTCCGGCTGAAGGCCGAGGGCGGCAAGAAGCTGCCGGCCGCCGAGTTCACGAGCGAGACCGGTCTCGCCGAGGGCGCCAGGTTCGAAAGCTGATCGAGGGCCCGAAGTTTCTCCGGCCGCCTGTCGAAATCGGCGCGGCCCGAGCGTCATCGGGACAGCCGCGCGCGCCCGCGCCGGCGGATCGATGAAGGAGATCGTCATGCAGTATCTGCTGATCATTTACGCGGAGGAGGCCGGTCTTCAGCGGCTGACCCAGGAACAGGCCCAGTCGACCCTCGCGGCCTATGGCGCCTATACCGAGGCCCTCAAGCAGGCCGGCACCTATGTCGGCAGCAACCGGCTCCAGCCGATTGCCACCGCCACCACCGTTCGGGTCGAGAACGGCAGGACGACCGTTCTCAACGGGCCATATGCCGAGACCAAGGAGCAGCTGGGCGGCTATTTCCTGATCGAGGCGGGGGATCTCGACGCGGCGCTCGCCTGGGCGGCGCGCTGCCCCGGGGCCAGCCACGGCACGATCGAGGTCCGCCCCGTCTGGACGATGTAGGCCGGATGGTCGAAGGCGGCGCGCTGGCCCGCGAGACCGCGGAGACGGTCGCCCGGCACAGCTACGGCAAGCTCGTCGCCTTCCTCGCCGCACGCTCCGGCGACGTCGCGGCGGCGGAGGACGCGCTATCGGAGGCGTTCGCGAGCGCCATCGACACCTGGCCGCGAACCGGCATGCCCCAGAATCCCGAAGCCTGGCTGCTGACGGCTGCGCGTCGCAAGGCGATCGATGCACTGCGCCGCCGCCGCCGCGACGACGGCGCCGCTGAGCACTTGCAACTCATCGCCGACGAGCTGGCGAGCGCCGAGAGCCACGGCATGCCCGACGAGCGGCTGGCGCTGATGTTCGCCTGCGCCCATCCCGCGATCGACCCCGGCATCCGCGCCCCGCTCATTCTTCAGACGGTTCTGGGCTTCGATGCCGCCGCGATCGCGTCGGCATTCCTCGTCGCGCCGGCCACGATGAGCCAGCGCCTCGTCCGGGCGAAGGCGAAGATCCGCAATGCCGGCATTCCCTTCCGTGTGCCCGGCCGGGAGGAGCTGCGCGAACGGCTCGACGCCGTGCTCGACGCGATCTACGCGGCCTATGCCGAAGGCTGGTCGGACCCGGAAGGCACGGACAGCCGATGCCGCAATCTGGCGGAGGAGGGGCTGTGGCTCGGACGCCTCGTCGCGTCGCTGCTGCCGGACGAGCCCGAGGCGCTGGGCCTGCTGGCGCTGATGCTCCATGCGGAATCGCGGCGCGAGGCGCGGCGGAATGCGAAAGGCGGATTCGTGCCCCTCGCGGACCAGGATGTCGGCCTGTGGAACGCGTCCACGATCGACGAGGCCGAGGCGCTGCTGCGCCGCGCCGGCAGCATGAAGATCATCGGCCGCTACCAGCTCGAGGCCGCCGTCCAATCGGCCCATGCGGTGCGCCGCCTCTCCGGACGCGCCGACTGGGCCGCGATTCTCAGCCTCTACGACGCCTTGTGGCAGATGACCCGGTCGCCGGTCGTCGCGATCAACCGCGCCGTGGCGCTGGCGGAAACGGCCGGGGCCGCGGCCGGGCTCGCGGCGCTCGACGAGCTGGCGGAGGACGCGCGGCTCGCCCAGTACCAACCCTATTGGGCCGCGCGGGCCGAGCTTCTCGCGCGCAACGATCGCACGGCCGAGGCCCGCCTCGCCTACGAGTGCGCCATCGGGCTGGAGGTCGACCCTGCGCTCCGGGCCTTCCTCCAGGGCCGGCTTTCCGCCGTCGGGCGCTTACCGCCGCGCGGTTGAGCACGGGCAGGCGACACGAGAATTGGTCGGCCGCGCCTTCTCGCTTGACTCCGATCTTTTAGTAACTAACCTACTGGTCAGTTACTAAAAGACGAGTCCAATGGCCGACAGCCCTCGGTGGCGCCGCCGCAAGGAGGCGCGGCCCGACGAAATCCTCGAAGCGGCCCTCGCCGAGTTCGCGGCGCGCGGCTTTGCGGCGGCACGCCTGCACGACATCGCTGCCGCGGCCGGAATCACCAAGGGCACGCTCTACCTCTACTTCCCGAGCAAGGAAGAGCTCTTCAAGGCGGTGGTGCGCGGCACGATCCTGCCGCGGGTCGCGGCGCTGGAGGCGGTCGTGGAAGCGGCCGAGGCGCCCGCCGCCGTGCTGCTGGCGAGTCTCATCCAGCGTTGGAGCGAGCTCCTGCAGATCCCGCAGATCTGCGCCATTCCGAAGCTCGTCCTGTCGGAGTCGGGCAATTTCCCGGATCTCGCGCGGTTCTACTACGACGAGGTGATCACACGCGGCCTGGGGCTCGTGCGCGGTCTCCTGCGGCGCGGCGTCGCCGCCGGCGAGTTCCGGCCGATCGACGTCGACTACGCCGCCTTCTCGGTCATCGGGCCGCTTCTCCTCTCCATGCTCTGGCGGCATTCGCTCGAGCCCAACGGTGCGGCTCCGCTCGACGGCGCAGCCCTCGCCCGCAGCCACGCCGACCTTCTGCTCCGCGCCCTGTCCATGGAGGGCAGACCATGACCCGACGCCGTGCGATCACGTTTGCGGTGCTTGCCGCTCTGGCCGGCGGCGCCGTCCTCCTGTGGCTGCAGCTGGCGCACGAGGCCCTGCAGACCCGTCTCGTACTGCTCGGCGACATCGACGTGCGGCAGGTCGACCTCTCCTTCAAGGTTCCGGGCCGGGTCGCCACGCTCGCGGTGGACGAAGGCGATCACGTCAAGGCCGGAGAGGTGCTGGCGACGCTCGACAAAGCCTATTTCGAGGACGATCTCCGGACCGCCCGCGCTGCGGTCGATGCCGAGAAGGCGGCGCTGGAGAAGCTGCAGAACGGCTCGCGGCCCGAGGAGATCGCCCAGGCCCGCGCCAACCTCGCCATGGTCAAGGCAACGCTCGTGAACGCGCGTCAGACCGAGGCGCGGCAGCACCAGTTGGCCAACCAGGGCGCAGCGACGCGCCAGGCCGCAGACGACGCCATTGCCGCTGAACGCCAGGCCGCCGCGCAGGTCGATGCCGCCGAACAGACGCTCCGCCTCGCCGAGATCGGGCCGCGCCAGGAGGACATCGCCGCCGCGAAGGCCGGGCTGGAACAGGCCGAGGCGGCGCTGATCGTGGCGCAGCGGCGGATGACCGACAGCGACCTCGTCGCCCCGTCGGACGGCATCGTGCTGACCCGGGCGCGCGAGGCCGGGTCGATCGTCGGCACCGGCGACACGGTGTTCACGGAGACGCTGAGCACGCCGGTCTGGGTGCACGCCTATGTCGGCGAGCGGGACCTGGGGCATGTCCATCCCGGCATGACCGCGGACGTCACGTCGGATTCGACCCCGGGCAAGCATTACCGGGCGCGCGTCGGCTTCGTCTCGTCACTGGCCGAGTTCACGCCCAAGACGGTGGAGACGACGGAGCTCAGGACAGACCTCGTCTACCGGGTGCGGCTGCTGATCGACCGGCCCGACGACGATCTGCGCCAGGGCATGCCGGTGACGGCATCGCTCGACCTCGGCGGTTCCCCATGACCGGCCCGATCGTCCGCCTCGCCGAGAT
>DATGFU010000090.1:0-2227 GCA_035308865.1 Allostellaceae bacterium
CGAGTGGCGAAAGTCCTGGTCGTCGACGACAGCGTGAGCGTACGCAAGGCGGTCGAGCGGCTGCTCGCGCCGCGCGGCATGACAGTGGCCAGCTGCGCCTCGGGCAACGAGGCGCTCGGCCGCCTGCCGGGCGAGGCCCCCGACCTGCTGATCTGCGACCTCTTGCTGCCGGACCTGGACGGCTACGAGGTCTGTCGCTGGCTCCGCCAGGTGCCCGCGCTCGCCGCGACCCCGGTGCTCTTCATCTCGGGGATCGTCGACCCCGACGTCGAGAGCCGGGTGGCCGCGCTCGGCGTCGAGGGTGTCCTCAAGAAGCCCTTCAGCGGCGAGGACCTGGTCGCCACGGTCGAGAGCATCCTGGCCGCCAGCCGCCTTGCGTCGCCGGCCGCCAGCCGCGCCGCGTCGCCGGCCGCCGCCATGTCCCCGCCGACGGTCGCCGACTCGGTGGCCGCCGACTCGCCGGCGGCCGGCCCGGGCAGCCCGGGCAGCCCGCGAATCCGCGCGCTGCTCTCGGATGTCACCACCCTGGCGGGCTTCCGCTGCATTCTCATTCTATCGCCGGGGTCGCCGGGGTCGCCGGGGTCGCCGGGCCCGCGCATGCTGGCCCTGGCCGGCGAGCTGCCGCCGCCCGCCGGCGACTCGGCAGACATCACCGCCATGGCGCTGTCGGGCTGGCTGGACGCGGCCGCGAGCGTCACCGCCCACCTCGATCTCGGCGAGCCGGGCTCGGCCGTCCTGGAAGCCGCCGCCGGCACCCTCCTCGCCCGCCGCGTCGACGCCCGCGCCACCCTGGTCCTTCTCCTCGCCAGCTCCGCCGCCCTCGGCAAGGCCCGCCTCTACCTGGCCAAGCTGCAGCGCGCGATCCAGGAAGCGTGGGGAGCTGCGCCCGCCGCCGGCGCCGGCTGAGGCCCTGGTACGCAACGCTGGCCTCTATGGCCGGCAAGGCCCGTCTTCCGCCGCACCCTCCATCGCGTCGAGGTCGAGCCGCGCGAGATCCCCACCGTGCTTGCGGCGCGCATGTCGCGACGCAGATCGGACCGCCGTTTTCCGTCAAGGATCATAGAGGCGGCTCCACGACCGCCTCCTCGCCGATCCTCGAGAAGTACTTCCGAAGGCGCGAACCCATCATGAAGGCATGGGTTTCACTGCCACCACCCCATCCGAAGCAGGCCGAGCATCCTGTATGATGTCCTTGGATGGCGATGACCATGGAAAGAGGACTCTACGTCTCGCAGCGGGAAGGCGCCTATTGGGTGGGCGACACCCGGGTGTCCCTCGATTCGATCGTCTGCACGTTCCTCGACGGGCAGACGCCGGAGAGCATCGCGGAATCGTTCCCGGTCCTGAGTCTCGAGCAGATTAACGGAGCGATCGCCTACTACCTCGGGCACCGGGCTGAGATCGATGCCTATCTCCGCGAGGGGCAAGTGCAGTACGAGCGCGAGCGCGAGGCCGAGCGACGGGCCGACCCCGCGTTCTACCGGCGACTGGTCAACGCACGACAGCACCAGTCGTGAAGTCCGCTATCAGGCGGACGCCAACCTCCAGCACGTAATTCTCCTGGCCGCGGTCCGCCAGGAGCCGTCCTTGGACTTTTCGAGCGCCCTGCAAGCGGACCTCGTGGGCCTACCGCTTTGAGCTCGCGCATCCGGGCCCGGCGGTGTCCTCCAAGAGGCGACCGTGCCCTTGCATCTGGGCTGGCTGCAGCAGGCTAAGATTCGAGCACTCTTGATTTGAGGGAGGAGAACGATGCTCGACCACATCATTCTGACTGTAAGCGATGTCCAACGTTCGCTGGCCTTCTATGAGGCGGCCTTGAAGCCTATTAATATCAAGTTCTTCATGCCGTACAAGGGCGAAGACGGCCATCCCGATCTGTGGGGATTTGGTGACGGCAAGAAGGCGTTCTTCTGGTTAAAGCAAGGGAAGCCTGATCCAACAGCCATTCACTGGGGTTTCGTGGCCGCAAATGAGAACGAGGTCGATGGATTCTACGAGGCCGCAATGTCCGCTGGTGCCAGGGACCACATTTCTCCCCGCGCACGACTGGAATACTATCCGGGATACTATGCCGCCGATATATTTGACCCGGACGGGTATTCGTTCGAGGTCGTCCACAAAAGCTAGTGATGGAACCTCACTCCGGGCATTCCAGACGAGAGCGAAATCTTAGGATTTGGTCGGCGGATGATTGCTTGACACAGATGCGATCAAATCATTAAGTCTG
>DATGFU010000091.1:0-13681 GCA_035308865.1 Allostellaceae bacterium
ATCAAGGAACGGATCCTGGGCGTTCGCCTGGACGAACCGACCCCCTCGTCCGCGCCGGTCCGGCAAACACCGATGCCGCCCCGGGGCCTCCCGCCCTGAACGCGAAACGTGCGCGCCGCCCGTTCCGTCCGACCTCACCCCGCCCCGAACACCCTCCGAAAGATCGTATCCACGTGCTTCAGATGATGCGCGTCGTCGAACAGCGCATCGAGCTGCGCCGGCGACAGGTGCTTCACGACCTCCTTGTCGCGCTTGAGGAGGTCGAGGAACCCGCCTTCGCCGCGCCAGGCCGGCATGGCGCTGTCCTGCACCGCCTTGTAGGCGGCCTCGCGGCTCATCCCCGCCTGGGTCAGCGCCAGCAGCACGCGCTGCGACTGCACCAGCCCGCCCAGTTCGTCGAGGTTCGCCTGCATCCGCTCCGGATAGACGACGAGCCTGTCGATCACGCCGGTCAGCCGCGCCAAAGCGAAATCGAGCGCCACGGTGGCGTCGGGCGCCAGCAGGCGCTCGACTGAAGAATGCGAGATGTCGCGCTCGTGCCACAGCGCCACGTTCTCCATGAACGGCACGACGGCGCTGCGCACGACGCGGGCCAAGCCCGTCAGATTCTCGGCCAGCACCGGGTTGCGCTTGTGCGGCATCGACGACGAGCCCTTCTGGCCCGGCGCGAAATACTCTTCGGCCTCGCGCAGCTCGGTGCGCTGGAGGTGGCGGATCTCGATCGCCAGCCGCTCGATCGACGAGGCGACCACGCCCAGCGCGGCGAAGAAGGCGGCATGGCGGTCGCGCGGGATCACCTGGGTCGAGACCGGCTCCGGCGCCAGGCCGAGCTTCGCCGCGACGTGCTCCTCCACGCGGGGGTCGATCTGGGCGAAGGTGCCGACCGAGCCGGAAATCGCGCAGGTCGCGATCTCCGCCCGTGCCGCCACCAGCCTCGCCCGGTTGCGCTGGAACTCGGCGTGGTAGCCTGCGAGCTT
Source organism: Allostellaceae bacterium (assembly GCA_035308865.1). Classification (GTDB taxonomy): domain Bacteria; phylum Pseudomonadota; class Alphaproteobacteria; order ATCC43930; family CGMCC-115725; genus DATGFU01. The sequence goes on from DATGFU010000091.1 coordinate 978, forward strand.
CAGGCCGAAGGTGGTCGGCTCGGCATGGATGCCGTGGCTGCGGCCGACGGTAATCGTATCCTTGTGCTCGAAGGCACGGCGCTTCAGCGCTGCCAGCAGGGCATCGACATCGGCGATCAGGATGTCCGCGGCCTGCTTCAGCTGCACCGCAAGGCAGGTGTCGAGCACGTCGGACGAGGTCATGCCTTGGTGGACGAAGCGCGCCGCCGGGCCGACATGCTCGGCGAGGTTGGTGAGGAAGGCGATGACGTCGTGCTTCGTCTCTCGCTCGATCTCGTCGATGCGGTCGACCTCCCAGGCGCCCTTCTCCCAGACCTGCTGCGCCGTGCCGGCCGGAATCACGCCCAGCGCCTCCTGCGCCTCGCAGGCATAGGCCTCGATCTCGAACCAGATGCGGAAGCGGTTCTCCGGCGCCCAGATGGCGACCATCTCCGGGCGGCTGTAGCGCGGGATCATGGATTCTCCTTCCGCCGGTAGATATCGACGGATTCCCTTCCTGCGTCCACGGTGGCGGCGAGCCCGTAGTCCCGCGCCAGCGCATCGGTGACCAGCGCCATGTTCTCCGGCCGGTCCCGCTCGCAGAGCATCCATTGGCGGTCGTGATCGATCACGACGAAGCGGGGCTGGCTCGCCATGATCCGGCCGATCTCGTCCGCCTGGCTGCGGTCGGGCAGGCGGAAGGGGCACATCAGATGCTGCGTGAAGGCGTAGCGGGTCGGGATCGTCGCACCGGTCAGGAGATAGATCATCGGGTCCTGATCGACCACGTAGAGCGTGTCGCCCGGCTCCATGCCCAGCCGCTTCAGCGCCGCCGCGGCCATCCGGGGCAGCGGCTCCGGCCGCATTTCCGGAATTTCGAAGAGCGGCGCCCAGGCGAGCGGCCAGATCACGGCGAGCGCGGCGATGGACCCGGCCACCAGCCTGCCCTTCGGCTTCACCCGGCGGGCGATCGTCCGGAGCCAGATCGCCCCCAGCAGCGCCAGCGGCGCCACCAGGGTCAGCCCGTAATGCGCGTACATCGCCCGCATCGCGACCAGCCCGGCCGTGCTGGCGAGCGCCCACAACGCGACGAAGCCGATCGCGGCGCCGTCCGGCGCCTTGGCGAGACCCTTGCGCTCCGGCAGGCAGAACAGTCCCATGGCCAGCAGCGGCGCGATCGGCTTCAGCAGCGGGAGCGCGCGCAAAGCGCCGTCGAGGAAGGAGATTCCGTCGCCGCCCAGCCGCTGCGCCGCCGCCAGGAACGGCGTCGACCAGGTCTCGAACGGCACGCCGGCCCCCGCCTCGTACGCGATGTAGGCCAGGCTCGGCAGGGCCGAGGCGGCGAGCAAAATCACAAGCGCCCGCAGATTGGGTCGGGCGAAGGGCAGCGCCGCGACGATCGCCGCCAGCGCCAGCTCGAAGACCGCCGTCTGCTTGATCAGTACCGCGATGCCGAAGAGCAGCCCGACGGCAATGGCCGACCTCGCGTCGCGCACGGTCTGACCCGTCCACCAGCCGCAGACGATGTCGAGGCCGAGGATCACCGGCGGCGCCAGGAACAGCTCGGGCGGGCAGGTGGCCCCCCAGAGCACGACCGTGAACGGCGGATAGAGAAAGGCCGCAGCGAAAGCGGTCCGCTCGCCGTCGAGATGCCGGCGGGCGAATCGCCAAAGCGCCAGCGCGCCGAGGAAGACGGCGAGGCTGGCGGCGATCCGGGCTGCCAGCACGCCAGGGGTCGCGAACATCCGGATGATGGCGAAGATCAGGATCAGCCCGGGCGGCTTGACGTCCCAGACCGCGGTATAGGGCGGGTGCCCCTGCAGCCAGAGCCCGCCATGCAGCAGATAGAAGGCCTCGTCCTGATCGGCGATGCCGAAGGCGAAGGAGGCGGCCCTGGCCGCGAAGCTCCAGGCCGCCAGCAGCGCTATCCCGGCAAGGACGCGCGGCATCTTCCGCCGTCAGCGCCTGGCGGTGTGTGCCACCGCGGCGTTGATGTCGGCGAGCCAGTCGCGGACGCGATCCCGCGCTCCGCTCGCATCGCTTCCGTCGGACTCGCCGTAGAGCACGAGCCCGCTCACGCCTTCGTCGGCGTCCACCACCTCGACCGTCACCGTCCCCGAGGTCCCGAACATTCCGCCATCCTGGCGGTAGGTGAGGCGGAGCCCCTCATTGGCGGTCGCGAGCAGCGTGATACGCGGCTCGTCGTCGAGGGTCCGGCGCACGATGTTGCGCAGGTCGGCGGCGCGGATGGAGAGCAGCGGCGTGATCTGGTCGGCGCGGGCGATGCAGTAGTTCTGCGGGCAGGCGAGATAGTGCGGACGTCCCGTCGCCGGCCGGAAATCGCCGAAGCTGCCGATCGTCGGTGGTGGTCCCGGCGGCGGCGAGCCGCAGCCGGCAAGGGACAGGAACACGGCAACGGCCGCCGTCTCGCGACGCGATAGGCGCATGAAGATCCTGGCGGTTTGTGGGGTGGAACTAGCTGGCCGCCTTGAAGGCGTTCACCGGGAAGGCGTTGGCGATGATCTCGCCAAGCTCGGTCCGGCGCCACGAGATCGGATCGAGTCGCACGACGCGCTGGACCAGATTCCGTTCCTCGAGCCGCTCGAGCGCGCGATAGGTCTCGCCGGTCGTCCGATGCCCAGCCAGCAGGGCCAGATCCGTCGTCCAATAGGCATTCCGCCGCGAAAATGCTTCGAGCATCACAAGGTCACGGTCGCCGACATTGTCGTCGGCGAAGTCTGCAGAACCGTAGCCTCCCGTATCAGCGTTCATCCGATCCTCAGTCGGCAGGGACACGAACACATTCCAGCTATAGTTAGCTCACTTTCTCCAAAAATACAGCCAAAATTCTAATTAATGATTTAACGCAGCACTGCACCGCCGGCATGACTAAGCATGATTCCACAACCATGCGGCACCTCTGACACCGCTGGAATCGCCATGAAGTGCTGAAATCAGCCGTGTTGCGATTAAATCGGAAAAGACAAAGCCGTTCCATCGACGCGGCGCGGTATCATAGAGCGCTGCGATATTGGACAGGCCGCCACCGAGAACCACGACATCGGGATCGAGCACGTTCACGACTGTCGCCGACGACCGCGCAAGCCGGTCGATGTAGCGGTCGAGCGCGGCCGTCGCGGCCGGATCGCCCGCCTCCGCCGCCGCGGCGATCGCCTCGGCGGTCAGCCCGGTACCGCCGGCCTGCGCGTAGTCGGCGGCGAGGCCGGGACCGGACAGGAACGTCTCGATGCAGCCTCGCCGCCCGCAATAGCACGCGGGTCCCGGCCGTTCCGAATCCTCGGGCCACGGCAAGGGGTTGTGTCCCCATTCGCCGGCGATGCCGTGCGGCCCGACGACGGGGCGTCCGTCCACCACGATACCGCCGCCCACGCCGGTCCCGAGGATCACGCCGAACACGACGCGCGCGCCCGCGCCGGCCCCATCGGTCGCTTCGCTCAAGGCGAAGCAGTTGGCGTCGTTGGCGAGGCGCACGGGACGTTCCAGCCGGTCTTCGAGCAAGCCTTGGAGCGGCAGCCCGTTGAGGCAGGTCGAATTCGAGTTGCGCAGCTTGCCGGTCGCCGGGGAAACGGCGCCCGGCGTGGCGACGCCCACCGTGCCGGTCTCGCCAAGCTGCGCTTCGATCCGCTTGACGAGGGCGACGATTGCATCGACTGTCGCCGCGGCGTCGCCGGCGGGGGTTGGCATGCGCGGCCGCACCAGCACGCCGCCGGCAGGGTCCAGGGCGATCGCCTCGATTTTCGTGCCGCCGAGGTCGACTCCGATACGCAGACGAGGCAAAACAGTGCTATTGGTCAAGCAACGACTCGGGAGATCGTTCGGTCGAGGATGACCTTACGAAATTTTAAGCCGGGCAGGATAATGGGGAAATCTGATGTCGTGCATATGCATATTTAGCGGGGGAGGCGGATGCCGCAACTGTTACGTGCAGATGCCTGCAAGGAATTTCTTATGAACAAGACTATCCTGATCGTCGAAGACAACGATCTGAACATGAAGTTGTTCCACGATCTGTTGGAAGCGCACGGCTACGGGACGATTCAGACCAAGGACGGCATCGAGGCCCTGCGGCTGGCGCAGCAATACCGCCCCGACCTCATCCTGATGGATATCCAGCTTCCCGAGATCTCCGGTCTCGAAGTCACCAAGTGGATCAAGGAAGACGACGAGCTGAAGGCGATCCCGGTGATCGCGGTGACGGCCTTTGCCATGAAGGGCGACGAGGAGAAAATGCGCGAAGGCGGCTGCGAGGCCTATCTCGCCAAGCCGATCTCGGTGGCGCACTTCATCAAGACGCTGCAGACGTTCCTCAACTGACGGGCGCTCGATGTCCGCCAAGGTCCTCGTCGTCGATGATATCGAGGTCAATGTCCGGCTGCTCGAAGCCAAGCTGCTGAGCGAGTACTACGACGTTGTCTCGGCGTCGGACGGGCCGAAGGCGATCGACATCGCCCGCGCGCAGTTGCCGGACATCATCCTGCTCGATGTCATGATGCCGGGCATGGACGGGCTGGAGGTCTGCCGCCGTCTCAAGGCCGATCCGGCGACGCGGTACATTCCGGTCGTGATGGTCACGGCGCTCAGCGATGTCGCCGACCGGCTGCGCGGGCTGGACGTCGGGGCGGACGACTTTCTCACCAAGCCGGTCAACGACATCGCGCTCTTTGCGCGGGTGCGGTCGCTGATCCGGCTGAAGCGGACGCTCGACGAATGGCTCCTGCGGGAGGAGGTGAACGGCCAGCTCACCTCGTTCGCCTCGGAGTCGCCCGACTATCAACCCGATCAGGTGGCGCCAGCCCGGATCCTGATCCTCGAGGACAATACTCTGGCCGGCAACAAGCTGGCACAAATTCTGGCCCCCTTCGCCTCGCGCATGACGGTGGTGAAGACCCGCGGCGAGGCGCTCGAGACGATCGTGCAGGACGGATGCGACACGGTCGTGATCAGCATGGCGCTCGAGCACGAGGATCCGCTTCGCCTTCTCTCGCAGCTGCGCGCCACCGAGTCGACGCGTCAGCTGCCGGTGCTGCTGGTCATCGACGAGGGCGACTACGGACGGCTGGCCAAAGGCCTCGATCTCGGCGCCAACGATTACATCTTCCGTCCGGTCGACCGGAACGAGCTGGTCGCGCGCTATCGCATCCAGGCCCGGCGCAAGCATCTGCAGGAGCGGCTGTTCGACAATTACCGCCGCGGGGTCAGCCTGGCGCTGACGGACGAGCTTACCGGGCTCCACAACCGCCGCTACCTCACGACGCATCTCGACATGCTGCTCGGGCGCCCGGGCGGTCCGGCCAAGGACCTGTCGGTGCTGATGTTCGATGTCGACCGGTTCAAGCTGGTGAACGACACCTGGGGCCATCCGGTGGGTGACGAGGTGCTGGTCGAGGTCGCCAAGCGGGCGCTCGGCGGGGTCCGCGGCTTCGATCTGGTCGCGCGCTACGGCGGCGAGGAGTTCGTGATCGTCCTGCCCGAGACGGGCGAGGCGGCGGCTCAAGTCATTGCCGAACGCGTGCGGCACGCGATCAGCGACCTCAATTTCAAGATATCGGCACCGCCGGGCGAGGTTCCGCTGACCGTGTCAATCGGGATCGCGACGACCTGTCCCGCACTGCGTTCGCCGGCGGCGCTGCTCAAGGCGGTCGACGACGCGCTGCTCGAGGCCAAGCGAACCGGCCGCAACCGCTCGATGATCTGGCGGGACGACGGTCCGCAGCCGCTGAACGACAACCCGTTACGGGATTCCCTGAAGGGCCCCGACTAGGCGCTGCCGACCTACTTGATCTTCGCCTCTTTGAAGACGACGTGCTTCCGGACGACCGGGTCGTACTTCTTGAGCTCGAGCTTTTCCGACTTCTTCTCGGACTTCCCCGTCTGCTTGGGACGCGGGTTCTTCTTCGTGACATAGAAGTAGCCGGTATCGGCCGAACTCACGAGCTTGATCTGGACGGTGGCGGACTTGGCCATGACCGGGTTCCGGGTACGGGAGCGAGGAAGCGCGCGAACCTATCCTTCCCGCCGGCCATGTCAAGCACGCTCAATGGAGGGAAGACGGCGACGCATGGCCGACATGGGCCACTGAATCGGGTGCCAGCGACAGCGCGCGCCCGTAGGTGGAGGGATCGTCCAGCACCGCCTCGGCGACCTTGAGGTCGATGGTCGGCTCGCGTGTGTCCGCGGGGCAGGCGGCGCGAAGATGCGTCCAGGCCGCTTCGCTCAGTGTCGCAGGCGGCCCGGTATCGGCGCCGGCCGGCGGATGCAGGCCACCCTCTAGGATGCGCCTGAGCTGCGCCGTGGCATCTTCCGGTGGCGCTGTCGGATCGACCGGCTTGGCGGTGCAGAAGGTCGGGATCACGCCGTGCCCGTGCAGCAGATATCCGGCCGGCGCGATCAGCCGCGCCCAGGTGAGCGTCAGCTCACCGCCGTTCTCGAGCTGCACGACCATCTGGACCGTGCCCTTGCCATAGGTCGAGGAGCCCGCGACGACCGCCCGCCCGTCGTCCTGCAAGGCCGCCGCGACGATCTCCGCCGACGACGCGGTGCCGCCGTTCACGAGCACGACCAGCGGGAGGCCGCGCAACCGATCCTCGCCGGTCGCCGCGAAGTACTGGGTCGCGGTCGGATGGCGTCCACGGGTCGAGACGACGTCGCCGTGGTCGAGGAACAGACTCGACACGGCTGCCGCCTGGTCCAGCAGGCCGCCGGGATTGTCGCGGAGGTCCAGCACCGCGCCCTTGAGCCCCGAGCCCATCTCGGTCCTCGCCTTACGGATTTCCTGGCCCAGATCCTCGGCCGTGGCGACGTTGAAGCCCTGGACGTGGAAGACGGCGATGCCATCCTGGCGGTCCGACGTCACGGTCGGTTGAACGATCAGGCTGCGGACCAGGGCGAAGGTCAGCGGCCTCTCGACCTGGGGTCGGTTCACGGTGATGGTCAACCGCGTGTTGAGGGGACCGCGCAGCCGCGCGACCACGTCTTCCTGGTTGAGCCGCGTGATGGCGATGTCGTCGATCGCCGCAAGCCGGTCGTCGACCCTAATCCCGGCCCGTGCCGACGGCCCGTCGGGCACGACGGAGCTGATCCGCGGCGTCGGCTCGGAATAGTCGAGCGATACGCCGATGCCGCCGAACCCGTCGCGCTGCGCCCGCTGGTCGCGCGCCTGATCCCGCCCGGCATAGCGCGTGAACCGGTCGAGCTTGGCGGTGATCCCGTCGAACACGCGTTGGAACAGCTCCTCGTCCGAGGCGTGCGCCAGCTCGTGCGAATGGTTCCGGGCGGCCACGATGGCGGTGGCGGTGACCTCCGCCCAACCCTGGGCGTCGTCCGGAGACGGCGCGGCGATCCGGCTCGTCTCGCGATCGTTCTCGAGGATCGTCACGGCGTGATCGGACTCGCCGGCCATGAAGCTGTGATCGGCCGCGTCGAGGCCGGCGATGCCGGCGACGGCGAGCGTCTCCAGCGAGACGGGATCGAGGTAGAATTGCTGGATCTGGCGAAAGGCGGAGGAGAAGAGGGAAGTCGTCGCCTGGTGCAGCGCGTGGTCGGAGGGCGTCGCGAAGGCGGGACTGCCGGAAAGGGCAAGCAACGCCGCCAGCATCCAGGCGGCTGGACGGTGAGTCTTCGAAGGCGGAGCAGCGCGCTTGATCATATCCGGATCAAAGAAGCCTCGCAGGGCCTCCCGGCCGCGCATTCATATAACGAAAGGTGCGACGCGCCTGCGGCATTTTCAAGGCCGCCGACCGTGCCGGGGATTTCCCCGCGGCGCATGTGGCGGGACGGCCACGGGCGTGAAGACCAGACCGGCCCCGATCGGGTCGCTGTCCGTAAGAACGAGCGACAAGCGCTGACCCAGCGAGAAGCGGGTCCGTGTACGCTTGCCGACCAGCGCATGGCGCTGGCGGTCGAGACGGTAATCGCCACGCGGCAGCACATGCATCGGCACCAGCCCGTCGGCGCCCGAATCGTCCAGCGTCACGAACAGTCCGAACCGGGCGAGGCCGGTGATCCGGCCGGTGAAGGTCGCGCCGATATGGGCGCTCATGAAGCGCGCAACGTAGCGGTCGACCGTGTCGCGCTCGGCGCGCGCGGCACGCCGCTCGGTCATCGAGAGGTGGAGGCCGAGCGCCGCGAGATCATCGGCGCCTGGGTCGCCGCCCTCGCCCAGCCCCAGCGCCGCGATCAGCGCGCGGTGCACGGCGAGGTCCGCATAGCGCCGGATCGGCGAGGTGAAATGCGCGTAGTCCCGCAGGCCCAGCCCGAAATGGCCGATGTTTTCGGGCGCATAGGCCGCCTGAGCCTGGGCGCGCAGCACCAGCTCGTGGATCAGCCCGGCCTCGTCCCTTCCCGCCGCCGCGTCCAGGACGCGGGCGAACTGGGCGGGCCTCGGGGCCTGTCCGCGGGCGAGACGCAGTCCGGGGGCGCCGATCTCGTCGAGCACGCGCGACAGCACGTCGAGACGCTCGGGATCGGGACGGTCATGCACGCGGTAGAGGCAGGGTACGCGACGACCGCCCAGGGTCTCGGCGGCGGCGACGTTGGCCGCGATCATCAGCTCCTCGATCAGGCGGTGGCTGTCGAGCCGGCGGCGGCGAGCGACTTCGACGGGCGTGCCATCGGCGGCGAGCGTGACGCGGAACTCCGGCAGGTCAAGGTCGAGCGCGCCGCGCGCCCGGCGCTGATGCTCGAGCGCCCGATAGACACCCCAGAGCGGCTGCACGATCGGATCGCCGCCGGTATCGATGCGCGCTTGCACCTCGTCGTAGGTCAGGCGCGCCGCCGAACGCATCAGGCCGCGCAATACCGTGTGACGGCGGATGCGCCCCTCCGCGTCGAGCCGCAGATCGATCGCGAGGCAGGCGCGGTCGGTGCTGGGCATCAGCGAGCACAGCCCGTTCGACAGCGCCTCCGGCAGCATCGGCACCACGCGGTCGGGGAAATAGACCGAGTTGCCGCGCTCGGCCGCCGCCTGGTCGAGCGCACTGCCGGGCCGCACGTACCAGGCGACATCGGCAATGGCGACGATTGCGTGCCAGCCGCCTTCCGGGTCCGGCTCGGCCCAGACCGCATCGTCGAAATCCCGCGCGTCCTCGCCGTCGATCGTCACCAGCGGCAGGTTACGAAGATCCGTCCGGTTCGCGAGTGTGACCGGTCGTGCGGCGGCGGCTTCGGCGACCGCCTCGCCGGAAAAGGCGATCGGAATCCCGTGCTCGCGAATCGCGATCAGGCTCGGCGCCAGCGGGTCGTCGAGCCGCCCGAGCCGTTCGAGAATGCGGGCGCGCGGCGGGCCGTGCGGATGCTGTGCGAGGGGCTCGGCTACGACCAGCTCGCCATCATCGGCGCCGGCGACGTCACGACGGTCGATCCGGTAGGCGCGCCGATCGCGGCGATCGGTCGGCGTCAGGATGCCGCCGCCGTCGCGCTCCCGCTCGAAGACGCCGACCACGCGCTCCCGTTCGCGCGTCGGCTCCGGCCGCCGCGGTTGAGCGCGATGGGGCCTGGAGGGTCTACGCAATCGGGCCGGCCGTCCGCCCAACCCGGCGGCTCACGTCTTGCCGGCCGTGGCGGCCTTCTTGGCCGGAGCCTTGCGGCGCGCCGGCTTCTTCTTCGCCGTCTTGGCACCTGCCGGCGGCTTGGCCGCGCGTGAGGGCCTGGCCTTCCCGCGCTTGGCCGCCAGAAGCTCGACCGCAGCCACCAGATCCAGCGTGTCGGGATTGCTGCCGGCGCGTAGCGTCGCGTTGATCCCGCCATGACTGACATAAGGACCGTAGCGGCCCTTGAAGAGCGCGATCGGCGCGCCGTCCTCTGGATGAGCGCCGAGCGTCCGCAACGGCTCGCGCGATGCCCGTCCAGGCTTCGGGTCGTCGGCCAGGAGGCTGACTGCGCGGTTGATGCCCACGGTCAGCACGTCGTCCTGAGCTGTCAGCGACTTGAAGGTCTTGCCATGCTTGAGATAGGGGCCGAAGCGGCCGATTCCGGCGCTGATCGGCTCGCCCGATTCAGGATGCTTGCCGATCTCGCGCGGTAGGGCGAGCAGGGCCAACGCCTGTTCGCGCGTGAGCTCGGAAGCGGTCGTCGATTTCGGCAGGGACACGCGCTTTGGCCGGTCGCCGTTCTCGCCGGCGCCGAGCTGGACATACGGGCCGTAGGGGCCGACGCGGACGGTGATCGGCAGGTCGGTGGTCGGATCGTCGCCGAGCGGGCGCGGCCCATTCTCCGGCTCGGCGGTCGCCTCGCCGTTCTTGCCGGGCTCGACACCGAGCGGGCGGGTCATCCGGCATTCCGGGTAGTTCGAACAGCCGATGAAGGCGCCGAACTTGCCGAGTTTCAGGCTGAGCCTGCCCTTGCCGCAGGCGGGGCAGAGCCGCGGGTCCTTGCCCGAGGCATCGTCGGGGAAGAAATGCGGGCCGAGCGCCTGATCGAGCGCTTCCAGCACCTGGCCGAACTTCAGGTCCTTGGTGTCGGTGACGGCCGGCATGAAGTCGCGCCAGAAATCGCGCAGCACCTGCTTCCAGTCGGCCCGCCCGCCCGAGACCTCGTCGAGCAGGTTCTCGAGATCGGCGGTGAAGCCGTACTCGACATAACGCTCGAAGAAGCGCTGCAGGAAGGCGGTGACGAGGCGCCCCCGGTCCTCCGGCACGAACCGCTTCTTCTCCAGCCGCACGTACTCGCGGTCGAGCAGGACCTGGATGATCGAGGCATAGGTCGAGGGCCGGCCGATGCCCAGCTCCTCCAGCCGCTTGACCAGGCTCGCCTCGCTGTAGCGCGGCGGCGGCTCGGTGAAATGCTGCTCCGGCCTGACGTCGAGCCGGTCGAGCGCATCGCGGTCGGCGAGTGCGGGCAGGCGCTTGCCGTCCTCGTCCTCGGCGTCGTCGCGGCCCTCCTGATAAAGCTTGAGAAACCCGTCGAACTGCACGACCGAGCCGGTGGCGCGGAAGGCGGCGCGGCCGGCCGCGCCGTGGACGTCGACCGACACTTGGTCCAGCACCGCCGATTCCATTTGCGCGGCGACCGTGCGCTTCCAGATCAGCTCGTAGAGCCGGAACTGGTCGGGATCGAGCACCTTGGCCACGTCCTGCGGGCGCCGGAAGAGGTCGGTCGGCCGGATCGCCTCGTGCGCCTCCTGCGCGTTCTTGGCGGTTGTCTTGTATTGGCGCGGGCTCTTCGGGACGTAGTTCGGTCCGAAATCCCGCTCGATCAGGCGGCGGGCCGCCCCGATCGCCTCGCCCGAGATCTGGACGCCGTCGGTCCGCATGTAGGTGATGAGACCCACGGTCTCGCCGCCGAGCGCCACGCCTTCGTAAAGACGCTGGGCGAGCTGCATGGTCCGCGTGGCGCCGAAGCCCAGCTTGCGGGAAGCCTCCTGCTGCAGGGTCGAGGTGGTGAAGGGCGGCGGTGGATTGCGGCGGACCTGCTTGCGCTCGACCCTGTAGACGAACCAGCCGCGATCGGCCTCGACCGCCGCGACGGCGCGCTTCGCCGCCGCCTCGTCGGCCAGGTCGAAGCGGTCGAGCTTGGCGCCGTCGAGATGGGTGAGGCGCGCCGAGAAAGTCGCCTTGGCCGCCGTGCGGAAAGTTGCGTCAACGGTCCAGTATTCCCGGGCACGGAACGCCTCGATCTCGCCTTCTCGATCGCAAACGAGGCGCAGCGCCACCGACTGCACGCGGCCCGCTGAGCGCGATCCCGGCAGCTTGCGCCACAGCACCGGCGAGAGCGTGAAGCCCACGAGGTAGTCGAGCGCACGGCGGGCGAGGTAGGCGTCGACCAGCTCCTTGTTGATCTCGCGGGGATGCCGGAAGGCGTCCTGCACCGCGGCCTTGGTCACCTCGTTGAAGACCACGCGCTTGACGTCGACGCCGGCGAGCGCCTTGCGCTGGCGGAGCACCTCCCGGACATGCCAGGAGATCGCCTCGCCCTCGCGGTCGGGGTCGGTGGCGAGATAGAGGTGGTCGGCGCCCTTGACCGCCTGGGCGATCTCTTTGAGGCGCTTGTCCGCGCGGTCGGCGACTTCCCAGGACATCGAGAAGCCGTCATCGGGCCGCACCGAGCCGTCCTTGGCCGGGAGGTCGCGGACGTGGCCGTAGCTCGCCAGGACCGTGAAGTCCTTGCCGAGGTACTTGTTGATGGTTTTCGCCTTAGCGGGCGATTCCACGATGACGACGTTCACGGACACTCTGGCAAATCGCTTTGACCAGCTGCAGGGTTGCTGAAGGGTCTTAAAGCAGGGTTACTCGATTGCCGGGTTGGCGTTCCAGCCGTCCCGCGAGTTCCAGCTCGAGGAGCACGGTAGCCACAATGGCGGGAGACAATTGGCACTGCCGGACGAGTTCGTCAACCTGCACCGGGCTGGGCCCCAGCCCCTCCAACACCTTGGCCCGGGCCGCGTCCGTCTGGTTTTCCGTGTTATTCCCGTCGGTTAAGGCTGCCATTGCGGGTCTGGTAAAGACCGGGCGGCGGGGGTCGCTGAGCTGGCCCCCAAGGGCGCTCAGAACGTCCTCGACCCCTTCTACGAGGGTGGCGCCTCCTCTTATAAGGTCGTTGGCACCGCGGCAGCGGGGGTCGAGTGGGGACCCCGGGACGGCGAACACCTCGCGCCCCTGCTCTAGGGCAAAGCGAGCGGTGATGAGCGAGCCCGACCTGAGCGCGGCCTCCACCACCAGCACCCCCAGCGAGGTCCCCGAGATGATCCGGTTCCGCCGGGGGAAGTGCCG
>DATGFU010000092.1:0-10771 GCA_035308865.1 Allostellaceae bacterium
GATCGCCAGGATCGTCGGCTGCCGCGTCGTCGGGATCGCCGGCGGTCTCGCGAAATGCCGGCAGGTCGTCGAGGAATTCGGCTTCGACGGGGCGATCGACTACAAGAACGAGAATGTCGGGGCGGCGCTCGATCGGCTCTGCCCCGGCGGTATCGACGTCGCCTTCGAGAGCGTCGGCGGCATGGTCATGGATGCCGTGTTCGATCGCTTGAACACCCACGGCCGGATGGCCTTGTGCGGGCTCATTTCCGGCTACAACGAGGCGGGGCCGATCGCGGGCCCGCGCGATTTCGGGAGGGTGCTGATGCGTCGCCTCAGCATCAGGGGCTTCATCATCATCGACTACCTGCCGCGGGCGAAGGAGGGTTTCGCCAAGCTCGCGGAATGGGTGGCGGACGGCCGCATCAAGTGGAAGACCGACATCGTCGAGGGGCTGGAAAACGCGCCGGCGGCGCTCAATCGCCTCTTCACCGGCCAGCATGACGGGAAGCTACTCGTCAAGATATCCGAGCCTTAGCCATGCCGCGTCCCCCCGCCAGGCTCATTTCGGATTGTGTTCCATTTATGTGAGACTATGCTACATTAATAGGACGGCGGTGGATCGGCTCGGGCGTTTCCACGGCCGAGGTTGAGGGAGGCAAGAATGGGTATCGCGGAAGAATTCCGCCCGCTCGGCGCCGGGTTCGCAGAGATCTACGCCTTCCTGAAGCGTGCCCGGGACGAGGCCCCGGTATTCTACTGGCAGGAGCACGATGTCTGGGTCGTCAGCCGCTACGACGACGTACAGAAGGTGCTGATCGACCCGGTGTTCAGCAACGAGGGCAATCTCGGCGTGATGAACAACAGCTACTGTCCGGAGGCGAAGGCGATCCTTGCCGGCGGCATCGACTTCATGGAGACGCCGCAGGTAAATGCCCTGGAGGGCGAAGACCATGCGCGCGTGCGCAAGGTCATGCTAAACATCCTGACCCCGAAGCGCTTCCGGTCGATGGAAGGCTCGGTCCGGACGATGGTGACAAAACTGATCGACGGATTCGTTCAAGACGGCCGCTGCGACTTCGTCACCCAGTTCTGCTACCCGCTGCCCGTCCAGGTCATCTTCGACGTGATCGGCTTCAAGGTCGAGGAAGAGAATCTGGAGCAGCTGCAGACCTGGAGCGACGACATGTTCCGGCTGTGGCTGACGCCGATGTCGCCGGAGGATCAGGTCCGTTGCGCGCGACACGCCGTCCAGTTCCAACGCTACATGAAGGAGAAGATGGCCGAGCGCCGCCGAGCGCCGCGCGATGATCTCCTGAGCGAATTCGTCCGCCAGCTCGATTCGGGCGAGGCCAAGGCGAGCGAGGACGAGATCGTCATCATGTTCCCGATGAACCTGATCGGCGCCGGCCACGAGACAACCAAGTCGGCATTGTCCAACGCGATGTACCAGCTGCTGAGCCAGCCGTCGCGCTGGCAGGACGTCGTGGCGCATCCGGAGACGTTGTCTGGCGTCGTTGACGAGTGCCTGCGCATCGATTCCTCGGTCATGGCCTGGTACCGGACGGTGGCGGAGGATGTCGAGCTCTCCGGCGTCAGGCTCGAGAAGGGCGCCAAGATCGTGGCCCTGATCGGCGCCGCCAATCACGATGAGCGGCATTTCAAGGACGCGGAGAGCTTTTGTCCGGTCGGCCGCACCGAGCGGTCAGGCCATCTCAGTTTCAGCATCGGCCGGCATTTCTGCCTCGGCGCGCCGCTCGCGCGCATGGAGATGAAGATCGCGCTCGAAGAGCTGGCGAAGCGCCTGCCGAACCTGCGGATGGCGCCCGGCCAGTCGATCGAATACGACCCGGCCGTGGCGACCCGGGTGATCAAGCACCTCCAACTGGAGTGGGATGCGCCGCGGGCGCTCCACTAGCGGCGCCGGGGCCAGGCGGAAATCGATCATATCATACAGTACACTTAGGTCTGGCGTGACGGGCGTTCTGCTCGCGAGCCGGCCAGTACGAGGGAGACCGAGATGCGCGTGGGATTTGGTGCGACGTTCCAGAATCCGGGAGAGGAACTCACCGACGGCGAGGTCTATCGTCAGGAGGTTCGCCTCGCCAGGATGGTGGAGGCCCTGGGCTTCGACTCGGTGTGGACCGTCGAGCATCATTTCGACGGCTATCAGATGATCCCCGATCCGCTGATGTTCCTGTCACATATCGCGGGCACGAGCGAGACTCTGGGCGTCGGCGCCATGTGCGTGGTGCTGCCCTGGCACGATCCGGTGCGGGTCGCCGAACAGGCGATCATGCTCGACCACTACACCCAGGGCCGTTTCACGCTGGGCATCGCGCGCGGCGCGGCACCGTCGGAGTTTGCCGGCTTCAAGGTCGATATGAGCATCACGCGGCCGCTGTTCATCGAGTATTCCGAGATGGTGATCCGCGCGCTCGATACGGGGGTCGCCGAGTATGACGGGGTGCATCTGCAGCAGCCGCGCGTCGAGCTGCGGCCGCGGCCGTTCAAGTCGTTCAAGGGCCGCACCTATTGCGGTGCGGTCTCGCCGGAATCCATGGAGATCATGGCGAGGCTCGGCGTCGGCATGCTGATCACGCCGTCGAAGCCGTGGGACGTGGTCGGTCGCGAGATGGCCGAGTACCAGACCCATTACCGCAAATACCATGGCGAGGAGCCGGTGCCGACCATCGCCGTCGGCTGGGTGTTCTGCGACGAGGACGAGGGGCGCGCCAAAGAACTGGGGGCGAAGTACATCAAGAATTACTGGAAGACGGTGCTTGATCATTACGGCTTCAACAAGCCGGAGAACTTCAAGGGCAAGAAGGGTTACGAGTTCTACGCCAAGGGCGCCGAGGTGCAGCAGAAGATGAAGGACGAGGAGATCGCCAGCGCGTTCCTCGACTTTCATGTCTACGGCACGCCCGACCAGTGCTACGAGAAGATCATGGAGATCCGGAGTCACGTCGGCTGCATCCAGTTCAACGGGATCTTCCGCTACGCCGGGATGCCCTATGACGAGGCGGAACGGAACCTGAAGCTGTTCGCGAGGACCGTGCTGCCGCGGCTGAAGCAGGTACCGAACCCGAGCACCTTCACCACCCATGCGGACCAGACCCCGCTGAAAGCTGCGGGCTGAGGCGCGTCCGATGAACCTCGAATGGGCGCGCGACTGGGCTGCGGCCTTCAATCGCCGCGACAATGACGCGGTGATGAAGTTCTACACCGACGATCTGTTCTTCGAGGATCTGTTCTTCCGCATCGAGATGCGCGGCCGCGAGCAGTTCCTGCACGCGCTCCAGGCCTACGCCTCGGCGCCGAGCCGGAGCAGCAACGAGGTGGTCGATTATCAGGGCGACGCGACCGGCGGTGCCATAAGCTGGATCTGGCATTTCGATCCTGTCGGCAAGTTCATGGGCCACGAGGTCACCGGCCGATCCTGCAAGGTGCCCGGATTCTCGATCATCAAGATCAGGGACGGCCGGATCTGGCGCCAATCCGACATCGTCGACGGCATCAGCGTGCTGGAGGATCTTGGCGTGCTCAAGAAGGAGCCGATCGACGAGATCGACCCGATGCATGGCAGCGCCGGTTGGGTGCTGCGGATGGTCGCCTGACCTATGACGCAAGCCGCGGCGAGGACCGTGCTGATCACCGGCGGCGGCTCCGGGATGGGCCGCGCCACCGCCGAGAAATTCGCAGCCAACGGCTATGATGTGATCGTCGTCGGGCGCCGGCCCGAAGCACTCCGGACGACCGCCGAATTCGCACCCGACCGCATCACATGGTTTCAGGGCGACGTGACGCGGGACGAGGATCGCGCCGGCATGCTCGCGGCGGCGATCGAGCGGACCGGCCGGCTCGACGTGCTCGTCAACAATGCCGCGTTCCAGAAGAGCGCGCTCTTCGCCGACTTCACCCGCGAGGATATCGATCTTCATATCCTCACGAACCTGACGGCGCCCTTACTGCTGATCCAGGCAGCCCTGCCGCATCTCACCAGGACGAGGGGCAACGTCGTCAACGTCACCTCGGCCGCAACGCTCCATTACGGCCAGCCCCCGGCCCAGGTGACGCCCTATGCCGCTGCCAAAGCCGGCCTCAATCAGTTGACCCGCCAGCTGGCCGGGGAGGTTGGTCAGGACGGGATCCGGATCAACGCCGTGTCGCCGGGCTTCACCGATACCGAAATGGCAGCCAAGGCGATGGCGATTCCTGCCGCCGTCGAATGGATGATCGGCGAGACGGCGCTCCGCCGTGTCGGCCGGGCGGACGATATTGCCGACGTCATCTTCTTCCTCGCCTCCGACCAGGCTCGGTGGATCACCGGCGAGATCATCCAGGTCGCCGGTGGGATGTATCTGAAGTGATCGAGCTCCGGACCCGGTTCGGCGACGCCGACGCCGACCACATGGTCGCCACGGTCGAGCGGATCCTCGCCGGCATTTCCGATCTTAGCTTCGCCGGCCTGGCCGACGGGCTGACCGAAGATGCGGTGATCGATTGGCCCTATGTTGCCGAGGGCGCGCCTGCGATGTTCGAGGGTCGCCGGACGATCGTCGAGGCGCTGGCCGTGACGCCGCAGATATTCACGCACTTCCGGATGTGGGCGACGCGGTACATTCCGTCGCCGATGACCGGCACGCTGGTCGTCGAAGCCGCGAGCCAGGGCCGATATGCCGGCGGCGATGCCTACGGGAATCGCTACGTGCTGGTGATCGATTTCCGCGAGGGGCGGGTCGCTCACTGGCGCGAGTATCTCGATCCTCGCCGGGTGAAGCCGCCGGCCTGAGCGCGCGCCGGTCTTTCCGGCAGGTGATGCTTATCCCAGCGGCCGCACCGGATCGGTGACGCCGTCCCACTCTTCGGCTGCATGTCGGACGGCGGCATAGAATCCGCGGATTTGCGGGCCGTCCTCGACCAGTTCCAGATATGAGCCCAGGGCGGCGCGTGCGTCGAGATACGCCAGGCGAATGCCGAAGTACTCCGCCGACAGAACCACGGGAATGCCCAGGCCGTCATACCGGGCGAGCTCGGAGCCCAGCTCCTCGACGACCATGCAGACATGGTGGAGACCCTCGCCGCCATGCGGAAACCCCTCGGTGTAGATCGAGGGGCCGTCGCCCACCGGCTGGATCAGCTCGATCTGGAGGTCGCCGGCCTGCGCCAGGGCGGCCTGCGCGCGCAGCATCGTCGGCCGCCCGTGGTATCGCGCCTCGAACTCGGTCGGCGGTGTGACCAGAAACGGTCCGATTCCGGCGATTCGTGTCCACTCCGCCACCGCGGCGTCGAGGTCCCGCACGACGTAACCGTTTTGTACGATGGATCGGCGAGTCATGAGCGTCATCGGCCGCTTTTCCCCTCCTGGATATGCTGTTCAGACGAGCATGCCGCCGTCGACCGGGATGGCCGCGCCGGTGATGTACGAGGACTCCGGCGACAGCAAGAAGCACACGAGACGGGCGGCCTCGAACGGATTGGAGATGTAGCCGAGCGGCACGGCCGCCAGCAGGGCGCCTAGCGTGCCCTCCGGGGCGGCGCTGAGAGCCTCCGCCATCATCGGCGTGTCCATGGCGCCGGGGCAGACCGCGTTGACGCGAATTCCCTCGGGGCCGAGGGTTCGGCTGGCGACCCGCACCAGGCCGAGGGCACCGTGCTTGGAGGCGGTGTATTCCGCGGTCACAGCCGCGCCGCGCAGCGCGCTGGTCGACAGCACGACGGCGATGGAGGCACCGCGGCCTGCGGTGCGCAGAAAGGGCAACAACGCCTCGAGCGTATAGGCGACCCCGCTCAGATTGGTGCGGATGCAGTCGTCCCACACGTCGAAATCCAGTCGGCCCACCATGCCCAGCGGCGAGATGCCATGGCACACGGCAAGCCCGCCCACCCTGCCGAGCGCACGCCCGCTCTCCGCCGCCGCGGCGGCCACCGCCTTGCGGTCGCCGATATCGAAGGCGAGGCTGATCGCGGCAGCCCCTCTCGCCCGGCATGCCGCCGCCACCTGGCCGGCGCGCCGCTCGTCGCGGCCCCAGACCGCGACCGGACGCCCGGCGCGGGCGAGCAGCAGGGCGGTGGCCCGGCCGAGGCCTGACGAGGCGCCGGTGACGATGACCCCGCTGCGCGCGATCTCCGCGGGATCAGGGGGGCCGAGCTCGCCCGGTTCCGCGATTGCCTGGTCGGACATGGTGCCTCCTTGATCGGATTTTCGAGGCGGCGTGCCGTTACCAGCGCCGCCGCCGCTGGCCGCCGCGGAGCCGCTGCCGCAGGATGGCTTCACGCTCGGCCGGCGTTACATGGGGCGTGTCCGGCGGCAGGTGCCGGCGTAGATCCGCCAGCGCGACCCGCTTGATCTCGGGCAGTGGGGAGCCGCTGCATTTGTTCCAGCGCCCCTGGATCGAGCCGCTCGTGTAGCCGCCCGTATCGAGCCAGTTCGGAACCCCGGGATCGGTCGCCGAGATCACGGCCCGGAAGCGGCCGTCCGCATCGAGCCGGGCCTGAACATCGTTCAGCGTGCTCTGCCGGTCCATGTAGCCGATCGTGCGGTAGAGCTCGTCGGTCAGCAGCACCGACCAGTAGAACGCACGCTGCGGGATTTCCGTTTGGAGGATCAGCACCTCGTCGGCGTCGACTTCGAACAGGCCCTCGTAATAGGCTTGGTGGATCAGGCCGCCGCCCGTCTCCTCCATGGCGTTCAGGCGCAGGCGGTTGACGATGCCCTTTGCCCGCATGTCCAAAAGCCATCGCTGCCAGGGGGTGACATAGCGTCGAGGATAGGGCGCCACCAAGTCGAACCGCCGCATGATCTCCTGCACGGAAGCGCGCGGGAGCTGGACGGGGCGGTTGAGGCACTCGATCGTCAGGACGGCATCCTGCTCGCGCAGCCAGTCGCACGCGATGTGGCGGACGACCACCGCTCCGGCGCGCGGCGGCAGGGCCTCCCAGTGTCCGGCATAGCCGTCGGGTCTGCGCGCGCTCAGGATGAACTCGAACTCGCCGTCCGCCGATCTTGGAATGTCGTCGATATCGATGTGGTCGTTCATCCGCTCGAGCGTGTCGGTCATGGTGAAGAGCGCCGATCCCAGCACCAGGACGCATTGCCGCGAGGTTCCCCGGTTGCCGGCGATCCGGTAGACGCCATCATCGGCGAGCGACGCGTAGCCGTAGACGGTGTCGCCGTTCGGAGCGGCCCCGTTCGAGCCCTCGTTGAAGATCGGCGTGAAGCGCGGATGGTAGGGATCGGTCAGGAACGCATTGAGATAGCCGCAGCCCAGCAGCGACATGATGGTCTGGCAGGCATCGGCGCGCTGTGCCGGGTCGCCGGGGCTCAGCAGCAACGGGGCCAGTTCCGCGCCGCACCCGAGGAACCGCTCGGCGATATCGCGCCAGTCCTGTTCGAGGCTGCTGTCGGAACTCATGACGTCCTCCGGCAATGGCCGTTCCAGCGTGTGCCGACGCCGCTATTCGAAGCTGCGGCGAACCCCGTAGCCGAAGCCGAAGCGGTCGCGGTATTCGGCGAATTGCGTGTTGATCTCGTCGCGGTCGAAGCCGAAATCGTCGGGCGCGTGCTGGTGGACACCGTGCTTCGTCTGGTTGTTGCCGTCGACCCAGGCCCGGATCGCGACGGCGGCAGACTCGCTCAGCGTCCGGCCGAACCGGCGATAGATCCGCCGCACGGTTTCGACCGGATCGGCCAGCACGTCGTGGTAGGATACGTCGCAGAAGCGATCCTCGCCCACCGCGTCCCGGCCGCGCATGCCCTTGTCCAGGATCTCGCGCTGCACCTTCATGGAGTCCTGGCCGAGCGCCCGCCGGCCTGTCGCCGGCAGCATGCCAGTGAGGGTGCGCGTCAGGCACGTCGAACTGGTGACCGAACTGGACAATTGCGCCAGGTCGCGATGGGTCCAGACGAACCCGGCCTCGGGATACTCGTCGGCCAGTTCGCGGAGCCAATACATATGATCGGGCGATTTGAGCGCCCACCGGGCCGTCGTCGCCGGAAACTGCACATGCTGCAGGAACGAGCGGTGAAAGCGCATCGCCGCAGCGTGATCGGCGGTCAGCAGGTAATCGTGATAACCGGGCAGCGGATAGAAATACCAGAACCGGTTGGTGGTGAAGGCCATCGGCATGAAGCTGCTGCATTCCTCGGTGGCCCGCACGCCTTCTTCAGCGTAGTAGGAATGCATCACCTCGATCCGGGAATCCGCCGCCATCAGGCTTGTCAACGTCGCGATCGCCGTGCCGAGACGCTCCCGCGTGGGCTCGGCCAAGCCCGGCGGCGGTG
Source organism: Allostellaceae bacterium (assembly GCA_035308865.1). Classification (GTDB taxonomy): domain Bacteria; phylum Pseudomonadota; class Alphaproteobacteria; order ATCC43930; family CGMCC-115725; genus DATGFU01. The sequence continues at coordinate 8,267 of DATGFU010000092.1, forward strand.
ACGGGTCGGCCGAGTGCCAATAGAGCACCGACCGATTTTCCGGATCCTGTGCCAGCAGCGTGTGCAGCAGCGAGGTGCCGGATCGTGCGGGGCCGACGACGATCAACGGCCGTTCGATCGACCCTTTCCGGATCCCGGGATGGCGGTCGCGATCGGCCGTTACCTTCAGCCGATTGACCAGGAGGCCGACCAGTTCCTCGATCGCCTTCTCGCGCACCTGCGGAGACATGAGCGGCCAGGCATCGTTTCGAAACGACGCAACGAGAGCCGATAGCGGTGTGGTGAACTCAGAATCGCCGAAATCCGTGAGGCCGGCTCGCGTCTGTGCGACGTCGATCAGGGCGGCCGCTTCGAGCGGGACCGACCGGCCATGCTCTCCCTGCAAATCGCCCTCCACCGGGGGTTCTTTCGATCATCAAATCGATAGCTTGAACCGAACGACTTAGGCAACCGGATTCTGAGACGGATGCTCACGCGGTGAAGGCGATATCGCTGCCACGCCGCGCCCAAAGCGGCATCGCCGCGGGATCCGCGGTCTCCTGGATGATCCATTTGCACATGCGGCGCAGCGGCTCGATGCCGTCCTGCGGGCCGACCAGGCCGGGACCGCCGAAGCAGTAGCCCAGCGCCACGAAACGCTGCGCGCCGTGCAGCGCCATGCGATGCCTGACCACGGGCAAAAGGTCGTCCGGGAACACGCCGACGGTCTGGGTATAGGCGTCGACCGCCTCCAGCACCTCGTCGAGCGTGTCGACCGGGATGAGATTGACGGTGCGGTCGGCCAGCAGCTCGAAGAAATCCACCGGCTCGGCCATGTGAGATACGATCACGGCACCCTCGCCATCCTTGCCGCCGAACACCGTGTGCCACTCGCTGGCCTTGCGCAGGGCGTCGACGTGGCTTTTCAGCTCCGGATCGTAGGCTTTCGGCCTGGTGCTGATCTGCGGCGGCAGCGCCAGCATCGCGTCATAGACCTTCCGCCCCAGCTTCCGGGCGGTCTCCAGTCCGTCAGGACCGGTGCCCGACATCACGTAGACCACCCGGGCGTTGGCGCAGGCGACCTGGTTCAGGGCACCGACATCGGTCGCGATGCGCACGGCCGCTTCCTCGAGCAGCGCCTCCGTCTTCAGCCCGTCGCCGCCGACCACGGCCGCGCTGCGCTTCGGGTCCAGCGAGATCAGCTCCAGCCCGGGCTGGATGTATCGGGTCACGTGCTTGACCGAGGCGAAGCCGCCCCAGGCGACGATCTTCTCGACATTGTACGGCTGGTAGAGCCGGCTTTCGAACGCCTCGTCGCCGCCGCGCCAGTAGCCCACGGAGAAATGCCTGGTGATCGGATGGTCGGGTGCGAACTCGCACATCGTCCGCGCGATGGCGCCGGTCGTGAACGGATCGTTCGAGGGCACCTTGACGATGGTGTCGCCGCGGGTGACCGCACCCCGGATCAGCGTGAGCGCGCCCAGCGTCGGGCCGTTGCCGGCGATGACGTGAACCGTGCGCGCGCCGTAGGCGCGGGTCGACAAGGTGGCGTTGCCGACCGGGACATCGACCCAACCTTCGAGATAGCGCACGCCGACGCTGAGCTCGACCCACTCGCGGATGCGCTTGCGATCGAACATTGCGCCCAGCGTCGCGTAGAATCCGTCGATCAGCGGCGGCGTGGTCGGTGCCGTCAGGTAGGAAAGCTCGCGCGCCTCTTGGAGCCACAGGTTCGTGCCTACGTCGAGCAGCGCCCCCAATTCCTCCAGGTATTCGAGGATCTGCTCGAAGCTGAGCGTGTAGAGATCGTCGAGCAGCGACGGGCTGGCGAGTGGCAATTGGCTCACGAATTTATGCGGATCGGGCGCCAGGAACGCCAGGTCGCCACCGCGACCACCGAACTCGACGAGATCGCTGTCGATGACCTTGCCGCGGATGACCAGCGGGGCGATCGGCTTCTGCGACATCGGCTGCTCCTCCTTCCTGCAGGCTCAGGCGTCGAGCCCGACCAGGTAATCCATCGCCTCCGCATGCGCCGTCGGGGTTGCGGCGCAGGTGATCTTGTCGTTGCCGCCCTGGAGTGCGCTGTAGCGTTCGACATCCATTGCCAGATGGATCGAGCTGCGGCCGCACGCGCAGGATGTGTCCCAGTCGGCGGTCACCCGGTCGCCGGTGATCAGCCCGCCCCAAGCGCCCTGCATGGAGATGTCGAAATAGGCGGCACGGCCGGTCCGCACGCCGTTGCCGGGGAGAGGCCGGCTGGTCTCGGGATCGAGCAGGGTGAGGATCACCCAGGGCGGCACATGGTAGCGGCCGTGGTCGCATTGGAGGCTGAAGCCGTTGAGCTCGGTCATGCCGTAGGACATGACGATCTTTGTCCCGAAGAACGCGGCCACCACCTCTTTCCAGTCGGCGGGCGGGACCATGCCCTTGGCGCCGCCGCCGGTCTGCAGCACGGAATCGTCCGAGAACACCGCCCGACGGGGTTCGCCCCGGCTGCGCGCCGCGACGTCGTAGAACATGTTC
>DATGFU010000093.1:0-1662 GCA_035308865.1 Allostellaceae bacterium
GTCTACAGCCGGGCCGGTTACGGCGGCTCGGAAGGGTTGCCCGGGCCCTGGCCGGTGAGCTTCATGCACGACGAGGCGCAGGCCGCGCTGCCGGAGGTCGTCGCGGCGCTCGGCGTGCGCGACGGCTTCCTGGTCGGCCACAGCGACGGCGCTTCGATCTCGCTGATCTACGCGGCGACCGCCGGCGCCGCTGGCGCGGGCGCCCCGGGAGGCTGGCTGCGCGGCATGGCGCTCGAGGCGCCGCACGTCTTCGTCGAGGCGGTCTGCCTGGAGAGCATCGCCAAGCTGCCGGCGCTCTACCGCCAGCCCGATCTCTGGCGGCGCATGGTCCGCCATCACGGCGCCAACGCCCAGGGCTGCGCCGAGAGCTGGGCGGAGGTCTGGCTGCGGCCGGAGTTCCGGTCGTGGCGCATCGCGGACCTCCTGCCGCGGGTCCGCTGCCCGGTGCTGGCGATCCAGGGCGAGCAGGATCCCTACGGCACCCTGGAGCAGCTGCGAGCGGTGGCGGCCGGATGCGGCGGTCCGACCGAGACGCTGGTGCTCGAGGGCTGCGGCCACACCCCCCATCGCCAGCAGCGCGACGCGACGCTGGCGGCGATGAGCGCCTTCCTGCGCCGGCTGCTGTGACGAGGCCGGAGCCGGCGACTGTTCCCGTAGCCTGCGAGTTGGGGCTGCCATTGGCTCGGGTCCGCGCGCCGCGGGCGAGTCAGGCGAGATTCAGTAGAGGCAGGCGTCGAGGATGCTCAGCACTTCGTTCAGGACGGTCATGGAGGGCTTCTGGATCAACCTGGCTCGCCGCGCTCGGAAGTCGATCGCCTTGACCTGCTCGACCATGACGAAGCCGGTGACCGGGCCCCCTCCCGGCAAGGCGACGTGAAAGGGGATGTCTCGCTGCCGGTTCGTGATCGGGCAGACGATCGCCAGGCCGGTGCGCTGGTTGAAGAGGTCGTTGCTGATCACCAGCGCCGGTCGCCGGCCTTTCTGCTCGTGGCCTGACTGGGGGTCAAAGCTCAAGGCGATCAGATCGCCCTTCGCGGGAATATAGGCGGCCATTCTGCTTACCAAGCTTCGCGGCCCCGTGGAGCACCCCAATCCTCTTCGGCCGGCTCATAGTCCTCGGGCATTCGCGCGACTAGGTCCTCGAGCCGGTACCTACCGCGGATCCGGTCTGAAGGAGTGACGACGATCCTGCCCTCCACCACGACGACGTCCACATCGTCGCCGACGGCAATGTTCGCCTCCCGCAGGACCTGCACGGGAAAGCGAACTCCCTGGCTGTTACCCCACTTCTGGACTTTGGTCAGCATGACGAGCCCTTTCGCCGATCTCCGGTCGCTCGATTCTCCGCGCGAGATCCTCGAGGAACCGGCGCGGTCAGTATATACATGGCTAGCCGGCGAGACAAGCTCGACGAGGGGCGTGCCTCCTGGCGCTCTCGACGGCTGCAGGGGGTTGGTGTCGGGAGCGCGCAGCCGGGGCGCGACTTCGGCTACGATGCCGTTGCACGACGGGACAGCGGCCATGGGACTCGATCCAAGCTCCGGCGCGGGCGCCGCCGCGGACATCTCCGCGAAGGCATCCGGCGATGCCTCGCCCGCGCCGGCGGTGCTCGACACGGCGGTGCTCGACACCGCGGTGGTCGGCGGCGGCCCGGCCGGGCTC
>DATGFU010000094.1:0-6161 GCA_035308865.1 Allostellaceae bacterium
GTGTCCCACGGGCTGGACCGCGTACGGATGGCCGCAACAACGGTTCAGACGTCATCACCCAAGGTGGGAGCCGGATGCCTTAATCGGGCTCGTCCGGTTCTGTGCGGGGGGCGCTCAGTAATGAGCGTCCCTACCGCGATATCGGATTACTTGCCCGCCACGGCGGCGGAGAAAGCCGCTGCTGAAAATCCACACGTGCCTCATTTTCCTCGATAAGGATCGAGGGACTTCAAACCTGCCAGTCCTCGGCCATCAGGCCTTCGATGCGGCCGAACTCCTTCGTATTGCCGGTCACAAGCGTCAGGCCGCGTGAAACTGCCTGCCCGGCGATCAGCGTGTCGTAAGGTCCGATCGGGGTCCCGGCGGCGGCAAGGGCAGCTCTGACGGCACCCGCCTGCCGCGCGTCATCCCGGTCGAATTCGATCACGGCCAGCTGAAGCTCGTCGATCAGCCTAACATTCCGATCCGCCCGGGCGCTCCTGAAGGCGCCGAAATACAATTCGTGGACGACGATCGCGGAAATCGCGATGTCGCCTGGCGGCTCGCGCCGAGCCCGGCGAGCGAGGGCCGAATGGGGGTCGTTGAGCAGCGAAATGACGGCGTTCGTGTCCAGTATATAACGGATCACGGAAACAGCTCGTCGAGCCCCGGCCGCGCCTGTTGTTCGGGCTGTTTCAGGGCGGCCTCGACAAAGTCGCGGTCGAGCTCGCCGGCGATGGCGTCGAGCCAACTCCAGCCCTCGTCGATCGGCTCCAGGATCACGGCCCTGCCGTGCCGCCGGATGCGGACTGCATCGCCTTGGAACCGGAATTCCTTCGGCAGACGCACCGCCTGCGAACGGCCGGACCAGAAAATCTTGGCGGTCTCCATGGTGTCGCCCCGTATGAGATATATCATTGATATATAGTCGTGACGGCACACCTGCAATCCCGAAGCAGCACGGCGCGACGCAAAGGGTGCATGCGCTACAAACCCGGCCGGAACCCGAATCCGTTCGCCACCGCCTCCACCCGCCCGAACGCCGGCGTCGGGAAATGCGCCGGGACCAGCAGGTGACCGTGCTCGGCGCATTCGGTCAGCACGCGCCGCCGGGTCCGAGCCGCCTGCGCCGGATCGCTGCAGAAGGCGCTGTTAAGCCCGGGTGCTGCGATCTGGATCGGGTGGTGCATCACGTCGCCGGTGAAGAGGCCGGTCGTGCCCCCGCTCTCGGCCCGGATCAGGCAGTGGCCCGGCGAATGGCCCGGCGCCGGCTCGATCGAAAGCCCGGCGAGCGGGCTGAAGACGCCGTCGATCAGCTCGGCGAGCCCGGCCGCGATGACCGGCGCCACGCTGTCCTCGTAGACGTCGGGCTGCGCGACCAGCGGCCGTTCGCCGGCGGCGCCGGGTCCCCAGGCCTCGCACTCGGTGCGCGAGAAGATGTGCCGCGCCTTGCGGAAGGTCGGGACCCATCTGCCGTTCTCCAGCCGCGTGTTCCAGCCGCAATGGTCGACATGGAGATGCGTGCACATGACGAAATCGATGTCGTCCGGCGAGCAGCCGGCCTGCTTCAGCCGGTCGAGATAGGGCGCGTTCAGCCGGTCGGCCGGCGGGAAATACGGGCGGGGCTTGTCGTTGCCGCAGCACGTGTCGATCAGGATGTTATGCGTCGGCGTGCGGAGCAGCCAGGAGCGGATGACGAGGATGAACGTGCCGGAAGCCGGGTCGTAGTAATGCGGCGCCAGCCAGCCGGCATGCCGCTCGATCGTCTCCCGTGTCAGCGACGGCAGCAGGAAGAGGGGATCGACCGTGGAATCGGTGATCTCCTCGATCTCGTGCAGCGCGAAGCCGCCGAGCGGGATCGGGCTCGCCATCCTCCCTCCTTCGTCCGGGCGTTGCCGTGGAAGAGCCGCTATAATGCCCAATTCTTGCGATCATACTGCCCGAATCGTGCGCGCAGGATGAAGCCTCGACACGACGGGCGACAGGGGTGGAGGGCGGCATGCGCAGACCTGCGATCTGGATCCTCGCGATATCGACGCTGCTGCCGGCGCTCGCCGCGGCGGCCGACGAGAAGGGGCTCTCGGTCACGATCTATGCCGATGACCTGGCGCTGGTGCAGGACCGGCGGCCGATCGAGGTCAAGGGCGGCCGGCAGCGGATCGAGTTCCAGGACGTCTCGGCGCATATCAAGCCGGAGACGGTCTCGCTGACCGCGCCCGGCATCGGCATCGTCGAGCAGAATTTCGACTTCGACCTGCTGACCCCGGCGAAGCTGATGGAGAAGGCGGTCGGCTCGACCGTCACCATCATCCGCACCAATCCCGGCACCGGCGCCGAGACCCGCGAGCAGGCGCAGGTGCTGGCGACCAATGGCGGCGTGGTGCTCAAGATCGGCGACCGGATCGAGGTGCTGCGCGACGACGGGCTGCCGGCGCGCGTGATCTTCGACAAGGTGCCGGAGAATCTGCGCGCCCGTCCGACCCTCTCGGTCACGGTCAATGCCGACCAGGCCGGCACCAAGCCGGCGACGCTGAGCTACCTCACGAACGGGTTGGGCTGGCGCGCCGACTATGTCTCGCTCTACGACGAGGCGGCCGGGAAGATCGACGTGCAGGGCTGGGTGACGCTCACCAATTCGAGCGGCACGACCTACGACAACGCCGACACGCTGCTGGTCGCCGGCTCGCCGAACCAGATCGTCCAGCCGGGCGATCCCAACTATTACCAATGGCTCCAGCGCCAGCAGCAGCGCGGCACGATCGACCGGGCCGGGACGGAAAGCGGCACGCGCGAGCGGCTCGGCGACTTCTATCTTTACCCGCTCGCCGAGCGCACGACGATCGCCGACATGCAGACGAAGCAGGTGAGCTTCCTCGACGTGCGCGGCGTGCCGGCGGAGCACGGCTACGAGTTCCGCAATCGCTGGATGGGCACGGCGAACGAGCCGGAAAGCGCGCAGACCGTCTATCGTTTCTCGACCGGGTCCCATGCCGGCCTCGGCGACCAGCTGCCGGCCGGGATCCTGCGCTTCTACATGCGCGACAAGCGCGGCGATCCGCAATTCATCGGCGAAAGCCGGATCGAGCACACGCCGATGGGCTCGACCCTGTCGCTGTCGACCGGCGACGCGTTCGACGTGAAGGTCAAGCCGGTGGTCGAGAAGCGCGAGGCGCTGGACCTCTTCCACTGGAAGACCAGCATGCGCTACTCGCTGAGCAACGCGCTGCCCAAGCCGGTGACGGTGACGCTGCTCCAGGACGGGCTCTGGGGCGATACGAAGATCGTCGACGAGAGCCAGAAGAGCACGCGGCAGAGCGCCGACGTCGCCCAATGGTCGGTCGACGTGCCGGCCAACGGCCGGGCCGAGCTCACCGCCGTCTTCGAGACGAAGTTCTAGGCCGGCTCGCCGTGGCGGCGTGGCGTACCTCCCTCTCCGCCCCTGGGGGCGGAGAGGGTCGGGGTGAGGTGGGGGATGGCTCGGAGCTTCGGCACGGCCCACTTCACCCTCCCGTCGCAGATGCGACGGGCCCCTCCCTCTCCCCCCTGAAGGGCGGAGAGGGGCTGCTGGCCGCCATCGGCATGGCCCTGCTCGCCGTCTCGGCGCCGGCGGCGGCCGGGGATGTCGCCGCGGCGGCGCCGCAGGATCTGTCCGTGACGATCTACCGGGCGCCGTCCCGCGGTTCCGGCAGCATCGAGCTGGCTTCGCTCGGAGGATTCGCGCTCGTCACCGAGACCCGCGCGGTGAACCTGCCGGCCGGCACCACCCGGCTCGTCTTCGAGGGCGTGGCCGACGGGATCGAGCCGGCGAGCGCCATCGTCACCGGCCTGCCCTCCGGCGTGATCGAGAAGAACCGGGACGCAAGGCTCCTCAGCCCCACGGCCCTCGTCGACGCCGCCCTCGGCAAGAAGGTGACGCTCGTCCGCACCGACCGCAAGACCGGCAAGACCACCCGCACCACCGGCACGATCCGCGCGGATGCGGATGGCGGCGTGGTCTTCGAGACCGCGGAGGGCGTCGAGGCGCTGCGCTGCTCGGGCCTGCCGGAGACGTTTATCTTCAACGCGGTGGGGAACGGCGTCTCGGCGCGGCCCACGCTCTCGGTGCTGACGAAGAGCGACAAGCCCCTGACCGCCACGGTGACGCTGTCGTACCTCGCGCGGAATTTCGACTGGGCGGCCGACTACGTGGCGACGCTATCGCCGGACGGGAAGACGCTCGATCTCGGTGCCTGGGTCACGCTCGCCAACGGCAACGGCACGGGTTTCCCTTCGAGCCGCACCCAGGTCGTGGCCGGCAGGCTCAACCGCGAAAGCGGGGAGGTCGAGCCGATCGATCTCGGCGGGCCGATCCTCGCCACGTGCTGGCCGCGCGGCACGACCAGCGACATCCCGATGCCGGCGGCGGGCCTGGCGGGCGCCCTGATGCTCGAGAAGGACGAGGTGCCGATGGAAACCAATGCCGCGGTAGCGCCGCTTGCACCTCCGCCGAAGATGGAGCGAACCGAGGATCTCAAGGTCCAGCAGGAGCAACTCGGCGACCTCAAGCTCTACCGCGTGCCGGACCGGACAACCGTGGCGAGCCGGCAGTCGAAGCAGGTACGGCTGGTGGACAAGCAGGCCGTTCCCGTCCTGCGCGTCTATGGCGCCGACCTCCCGGCCAACCAGGATTCGAACTACGCGCCCGCCAACGTCCTCCTCCGCTCGAAGAACGATGCTGAGCACCATCTCGGCCTGCCGCTGCCCTCCGGCCGCGTCGCTGTGTTCGAGCAGCGGCGCGGCATCCCGCTGCTGGTCGGCGAGGCCGGGCTGAAGGACACGGCGCTCGACGAGGAGGTCGAGTTCAAGCTCGGTCCCAGCCCCGACGTGCAGGTGCGGCAGATCCATGTGAAGCGCAGCATCGCTTCGGACCGCGCCACGGAGCTGCCGCTGGTGCCCGGCATCGTCCTCCGCACAGCACCGCAATCAGACGAGTCGCGCGTCGAGATCGACAATGCAGGCGGCGCGGCGGTCGCCTTCGAGCTGCAGCTCGCGCTCGAGGACGGCGCGCGCGTCGTGCGGGCCGATCAGCCGCTCGAGATGAAGAACGGGCGGCCGCTCTTCCGCGTCACTGTTCCGGCCAACGGCTCGGCCGTCGTGCGCTACCAGGTCGAGACGCGCAGGGGCTGAGGCGCGGCTTACGCGCCGGCCGTCGCCTTCGCCTCGTGCCAGCGCTCGATGTTGCGGAGCCCGTCGCGCACGAAGGGGCTCGCGCGGAGCAGCGCGAACAGCGTGTCGCGTACCAGCGAGCCGGGGAAGCGGAGCGGCCGCTTGAGGTGCAGCATCAGGATCACGCGGTGGTCGTCGGTGTCGTTCCAGACCTCGTGCGGGAACATGTCGTCGAAGATCGCGATCTGGCCTTCCTGCCACACAATCTCGTGATCGCCGACCGCCATGCGGCATTTCTCCCGCTCGCGCGGCACGATCAGCCCCATATGGGCGGTGACGATGGCCTTGGTCGGCCCGGTGTGGCGCGGCACGTGAGCGCCCGGCAGCATGACGGAATACATCGCCGTCAGGAGGCCGGGAATGCGCTCGAGCACGCGTGCCGTCTCGGGGCAGCGGGCGCAGTTCATGCCGACGCGGATCCCGTAGCCCCACAGGAAGAACGAGCGCCACCGTCCGTCGACGGCGATCTTCTCGTGATCGACCGAGATCTCGCGCACCGACGGCACCGACATCGGATCGCGCATCAGGGCCTGTGCCTCGTTGCGGATGGCGGTCCAGTTCTCGGCGAGATAGCCGGTCCAGGGAAAGACCTGGTTGGGAAAGACCTGATATTCCTTGGTGGCCGCGAATCGCATCATGATCCAATCGAGGCGCGGCAGGATCCAGAGGCCGGCGGAGATGACGAACTCGCGGCCGAACTTCAGCTTCGCCATGAGTTATCGGACGCTGCTGCTGCGAGCCATTCGGTTCTCCGGTAGCGTGAGTCGTTCGGATCGAATGCACGCGAGCTTAGGAGCAAGCAGGCGACGGAGCCACCGGCAAATGCGCGCGGGGCCCCGGCCCAGGGGAATCGCTTCAGGTTAACGGGGTTGTCTGTCGGATGAGGGTTTCGAGGTAGTTGTTGTTGAGGCTTGCGAGTTTTCGTCGGTTTTTGAGGCTGTGCTTGTCCTTTGGGTTGCGGACGAGGTTCATGGCCA
>DATGFU010000095.1:0-4679 GCA_035308865.1 Allostellaceae bacterium
TGGTCCGACGGGATGGGCCGCGACGGCATGGACCGACACGCCGGGGAGCGCCTTGCCGTCGGCATCGGACAGCGTCACCGCGACGCTCCGGCCATCGGCCGCGACCTCGACATGCCAGCCGAGCGCCGCCTCCCGTGCCGCCTCGTCGAGCACGCGGTTGTAGCTGTTCCCGGTATCGAAGGCGTGCTCGTCGACGGCTCCGGGGAAGCTCGCGAGCGCCGACCAGATGAAGCCGGCATCGACCGCGACGACGCCGGCCAGCGCCAGCGCTACAGCCAGCGGAAAGAAGCGCCAAGCGCTCGTTCCTGCTCCCTCTCCGCCCCTTCGGGGGGGAGAGGGCCGGGGCGAGGTGGGGGAAAACCCGAGCGCAGTCAGGGAATCCAGAGCCATGTGGCGCCTCACTTTCCTTCCGGCCCAATGAAGGCCGAGCGGTATTCCGTTTCCTCGCCCGTGGCCGGATCGCGCAGCATGAAGGTGACGCCCGTCCGGCCGCGGACGGAGGCAGGCCCGTGCACCAGCACCCGCACGTCGGTCACGGTGTCGGCCTTCGCCGGCAGGTCCAGCACCGGCCCGTGCGCATTGGTCGACGCGGGCAGCGACAGTTCGGCCCCGTCGAGTCCCTCCAGGCGCAACTGCAGCGCCTCGGCGGTCGGGCGCTTGTTGATCAGGCTCAGCGTGTAGCCGTTGCGGATGGTCCCGTCCTCCAGCCGCACGAAGAGCGGCGCGCGGTCGCGCTGCACCGACAGGCCGAGCATGGTCCGGCTCGCCGCGGCGACCCCTATGATGCCGAGGCCGAGGCAGAGCGCGGCCAGGTAGATCAGCGTCCGCGCCCGCACGAGCGGAATTTTTGGTGGCGTCCGGCCTTTCGACCGGGCGGCCTGGCGGGCGAGCGTGTCCCAGTTGATCAGCCACTCCGGCCGGTCGAGCTTGGTCATCACGGCGTTGCAGGCATCGACGCAGAGGCCGCAATTGATGCATTCGAGCTGCTGGCCGTCGCGGATGTCGATCCCGGTCGGGCAGGCATGGACGCAGGCGCGGCAGTCGACGCAGTCACCCCGGCCCTCCCAGGGCTCGTCCTGGCGCTTTTTGCCGCGAGGTTCGCCGCGCCACGCCTGGTAGGTGACCGTGAGCGTCTGCTCGTCGAGCATGGCCGCCTGGAAGCGCGGCCACGGGCACATATAGGTGCAGACCTGCTCGCGCGCCCAGCCGGCCAGCAGATAGGTCGTCGCGGTGAAGAGGAAGGTGAAGAAATAGACCGTGGTCGAGGCGGTGCCGGTCCAGAACGCGCGCGCCACCGTCGGCGCATCGGCGTAGTACATGATCCAGGCACCGCCGGTCCAGAACGCCACGATGAGCCAGACGGCGTGCTTGGCAACCTTGCGCCAGGCCTTGTCCCAGCCGAGCTTCTGCGCGTCGCGGCGCATCCGGGCGTTGCGGTCGCCCTCGATGATCCGCTCGACCCACATGAAGAGGTCGGTCCACACCGTCTGCGGACAGGAATAGCCGCACCACACGCGGCCGATCAGGCTGGTGACCATGAACAGCGCCACCGCGCCCAGGATCAGCGCTCCCGCAAGGAAATAGATCTCCTGGGGCCACAGCTCCCAGCCGAAGATGTACATCCGCTCGTTCCACAGATCGAGCAGCAGCGCCTGGTCGGGGCGCCCGGGACCGCGGTCCCAGCGCAGCCAGGGCAGCAGGTAGTAGATCCCGAGGCAGAAGATCAGCACCGCCCATTTGAAGCGCCGGACCGGCCCGTGCACCGCCATCGGGTAGACCCGCACGCGGTCGGCGACGAGCCGCATGTCGCCCTGGTGGATCGACTCCTCGTCGGGCGGCGGCGGGGTCTTGAGCATCACGGTCATGGCCGGCTGCTACTGCCCGCCGCCCAGGGAATGGACGTAGAGCGTCAGGCTCTTGATCGTGGTCTCGTCGAGTCGCCCGCTCCAGGCCGGCATCACGCCCTCGCGCGGCAGGGTGACCTGGCGGACGATCGTGTCCCGGTCGTTGCCGTAGAGATGGATGGCGGAGGCGAGCGGCGGCGCGCCGACCTCTGGATTGCCCTGCGCCTTGTCGCCGTGACAGAGCGCGCAGTTGTCGGCGAAGAGCTTGGCGCCGGCTTCGGTACTGGAAGCCGGACGCCCGCCGTAGAGCGACCAGACATAATCGGCCACCTGATCGATCTCCGCCGGCTTCAGGATCTTGTCGGCGCCGAAATGCGGCATGTCCGACACATGGGCCTTGGGATCGGCCGAGCGCGCGCCGTGGGAGATCGTCTCGTGGATCTCGTCGAGCGTGCCGCCCCACAGCCAGACGTCGTCGGCGAGGTTCGGGTAGCCGACCCGGCCGGATCCCGACGGCCCGTGGCAGGGCGCGCAATTGTTGGCGAAGGCGGACTTGCCGGCGATCAGCGCCACCGCGAGGAGATCCGGGTCCTTCTGGATGTCGGCCAGGCTCTCGTCCCGGATCTTGTCGAAGATCGGCGCGCGCTGCGCCTGCAGCGCCTTCAGCTGTGCCTCCACGTCGTCGCGCGTCGTGTAGCCGAGGGCACCGGCCGTATGCGTAGCGCCCAGCGGGATCGCCGGATAGAGCACGAAGATGACGATCGCCCAGAGAATCGTGGCAAGCCAGGTGTAGAGCCACCATTTCGGCAACGGCGTGTTGAGCTCACGGACCCCGTCCCAGTCATGGCCGGTGGTTTCCTTGCCCGTCAGGGCGTCCTTCTCGGTCTTGGTCGGCATGGGAGCGGTTCCCCTAGCGGTCGTCGTCGAGCGGAATGCGGCCTTGTCGCTCCAGCGACTGCCGATTGCCCGGCCAGTAGGCCCACAGGACGATCAGGCCGAAGGCGATCACGACGGCGATGATCGAGTTGCGCTGCAGGAAGTGCAGGACGGTCATGAAATCGGACATCTCGCCCCCTACTGCTTCAGCTGTTCCTGATTGGCGCTGGCGAAATCGACCATCGTGCCGAGCACCTGCAGGTAGGCGACGAGCGCATCCATCTCGGTGACCTCGTGGCCCTTGGCGTTGACCGCCACCGCCTTGGGATAGCGCTTCAGCAGCGCCGACTGGTCGGCATCCGCATCCGCCTGCGTTTCGAGATCCTTCCGCGCCGCGTCGATCTCCTCGTCCGTGTAGGGGACGCCCACCATCCGCAGCGCCCGCAGATGGTCGGCGACATGCGCGTAGTCGAGGGGATGCTCCGCCAGGAATGCGTAGGACGGCATCAGCGTCTCCGGCACCAGCGACGGCGGGTCGATCAGGTGGGCGTAATGCCAGTCGTTCGAGTACTTGCCGCCGACGCGGGCGAGGTCCGGCCCCTTGCGCTCGGAGCCCCACTGGAAGGGGTGGTCGTACATGCTCTCGGCGGCCAGGCTGTAATGGCCGTAGCGCTCGACCTCGTCCCTGAGTGCCCGGATCTGCTGGCTGTGGCAGAGATAGCAGCCTTCGCGGACATAGATGTTCCGGCCCATCTGCTCGAGCGGCGAGTACGGTCGCACGCCTTTCACGCGCTCGATCGTGGTCTCCACGGTGAAGAGGGGGATGATCTCCACCGCCCCGCCGATCGCGATCGTGATCAGCACCAGCACGACCAGCAGGATCGCGTTCTTCTCGATGGTTTCTTGCTTGAGGAACATGGGTCACGCTCCCGCCGGGGCGGTCGACTTGTCGTGGACCGTCATCCAGAAGTTGTAGGCCATCAGAAGAGCGCCGCCGAGGAAGGCGATGCCGCCGAGCGCCCGCATCACGTAGAAGGGATGCAGCGCCTGGACCGTCTCGACGAACGAGTATTGCAGGAAGCCGTGCTCGTCGTAGGCCCGCCACATCAGGCCCTGCATGATGCCGGCAACCCACATCGAGGTGATGTAGAGGACGATGCCCAGCGTCGCGATCCAGTAGTGCCAGGAGATCAGCCGGGTCGACCACATCCGGGTGCGGTGCCAGATCACCGGCACGAGATAGTAGAGCATCCCGAAGGTGATGAAGGCGACCCAGCCGAGCGCACCGGAATGCACGTGGCCGATGGTCCAGTCGGTGTAATGGCTGAGCGCGTTGACCTCGCGCACCGACATCACCGGGCCTTCGAAGGTCGCCATGCCGTAGAAGGCGACGGCGGTCACCGAGAAGCGCAGGCCGGGATCGGTCCGGAGCTTGTCCCAGGCGCCGGACAGCGTCATCAGCCCGTTGATCATGCCGCCCCAGGAGGGCATCCAGAGCATGATCGAGAACGCCATGCCGAGCGTCTGCGCCCAGTCCGGCAATGCGGTCCAGTGCAGGTGGTGCGGCCCCGCCCAGACGTAGATGAAGATCAGCGACCAGAAATGCACGACCGAGAGCCGGTATGAATAGACCGGCCGGTTCGCCGCCTTCGGGATGAAATAGTACATCATTCCGAGGAAGCCGGCGGTCAGAAAGAACCCGACGGCGTTGTGCCCGTACCACCACTGGATCAGCGCATCCTGCGCGCCCGAGAAGAGCGAATAGGACTTGGCGCCGAAGACCGAGACCGGCACCGCCAAATTGTTGCCGATATGCAGGACGGCGATCGTCAGGATGAAGGCCAGGTAGAACCAGTTGGCGACGTAGATGTGCGGCTCGCGGCGCTTGATCACCGTGCCGAGGAAGACCACGGCGAAGGCGACCCACACGACCGTCAGCCACAGATCGATATGCCATTC
>DATGFU010000096.1:0-13723 GCA_035308865.1 Allostellaceae bacterium
GTTGTAGTTCATCCCCGCGTTCATCTTCATGCCGGCAGGCGGATCCGAAAAGCCCTGGAGCAGCGAATAGACGTAGTTCGCACCGCCCTTCCGCGCCTTGACCACGAGCGCGAGGTCGGGCGGCACTGCCCCGTTATTAGCCGACCGCGCTGCCGCCTCGTTGGGGAACGGGTGGACGAATTTATCAGAGGGCAGCGCCGTACGCTGGGTCGGCGAACCGTCGTCCTTGATATCGGCGACCTTGAAGTTCGCGGCGTAGGATTTGGCCTGCTCCTCGCTGTAGCCGAGCCCCTCGATGTCGTGGTAGCTCAGCTCGTCGAGCGCGTGGCAGGTCGAGCAGACCTCAGTATAGATCTGCAGGCCTCGCTGTGCCGCGGGCAGGTCGATCGTCCCGAAGAAGCTGTCGAACGAGAACTGGCCGTCGAGAAGCGGAGGGCCCTGCTCGTCCTGGGCCCGCGAGGCCGGCGCCGCCGACAGGGCGGCGAGCATCAGCGCCGCAATGGCGATGCGACGGATCATCACTTCGCCTCCTTCGCGGCAAGCACGGCTTGGCTGATGCTGGTCGGCAACGGCAGCGGCCGCTCGAACTTGCCGACGAGCGGCATCAGGATGAGGAAGTGGAAGAAGTACCAGAGCGTGCCGATCCAGCCGAATGTGGTGATCTGGAACCCGGCGACGATCCTGTCGGGCCGGTTGTGGCCGACCCAGCCGAGCATGATCATGTCGGCGAGCAGGATCCAGAACAGCCATTTGTAGACCGGCCGGAACCGCGCCGACCGCACCGGCGAGGTGTCGAGCCAGGGGAGGACGAACTGCACGGCGATCGACCCGAACATCAGGATCACGCCAGCCAGCTTGGCCGGGATGAACAGGATGTCCGGCGTGGAGCGGAGGATCGCGTAGAACGGCAGGAAGTACCATTCCGGCACGATCTCGGCCGGCGTCGACAGCGGGTTGGCCGGGATAAAATTATCCGCCTCGGCAAAGACGCCTGTCGGGTAGAAGAACACGATGATCGCGTACGGGATCAGGAAGACGGCCAGGCCGAAGCTGTCCTTGATCGTGTAGTAAGGATGGAACGGGATCGCGTCCTGCGGACCCTTCTTGTCGATGCCGAGCGGATTGTTCGAACCGTGCTGGTGCAGCGCGATCAGGTGCAGGCCGACCACGCCGACGATCACGAAGGGCAGCAGGTA
This sequence comes from Allostellaceae bacterium, assembly GCA_035308865.1. Classification (GTDB taxonomy): domain Bacteria; phylum Pseudomonadota; class Alphaproteobacteria; order ATCC43930; family CGMCC-115725; genus DATGFU01. The sequence goes on from DATGFU010000096.1 coordinate 1,197, forward strand.
GTGGAGCGAGAAGAACCGGTTGAGCGTGGGGTTGCCGACCGAGAACCCGCCCCACAGCCAGGTGACGATCTTCGAGCCGATCCACGGGATCGCCGAGAACAGGTTGGTGATGACCGTGGCGCCCCAATAGCTCATCTGGCCCCAGGGCAGCACGTAGCCCATGAAGGCCGTCGCCATCATCAGCAGCAGGATGACCACGCCCAGCATCCACAGCAGCTCGCGCGGCGCCTTGTACGAGCCGTAATAGAGCCCGCGGAACATATGGATATAGACCACGATGAAGAACATCGAGGCGCCGTTCATGTGAACGTAGCGCAACAGCCAGCCGTAATCGACCTCGCGCGTGATGCGTTCGACGCTCTCAAACGCCATGTCGGCGTTCGCCACATAGTTCATCGCCAGCATGACGCCGCTGGCGATCATGATCACCAGCGTGATCCCGGCTAGAGAGCCGAAATTCCACCAGTAGCTCAGGTTCTTCGGCGTCGGGTAGTCGTGCAGTTCCTTCTGCATGAAGGAAAAGACGGGCAGCCGGTGGTCGATCCAGCGGACCAGCGGATGTTGCGCGGAGACGGGAGCAGCGGGTGCGGCCATGGCTAACCGGCAATCCTGGTGAAGGGGAGCATCGGACGGGCGCAGAACCGGCGACGGGCGCTCATAGCTGTTCGACGCTCGCGAGGTCGAACGTGGCGCCCGCCGGGTTCTCGCCGACCCGCAACGTCGTCGGCGTCGGGAAGGTGTAAGGCGGAACCGGCAGGTTGTAGGGCGCCGGCACGCCCTTGAAGACGCGTCCGGCGAGATCGTATTTCGACCCGTGGCACGGACAGAAATAGCCGCCCTGCCAGTCCGGCGCCGGGCTGTCCGCGCTCGGTTCGGGCAGGTACTTCGGGATGCAGCCGAGATGCGTGCAAATGCCGACCAGAACGGCGAATTGCGGGTTCGCCGAGCGGTTCGCATTCTTGGCATAGGGCGGCTGCTGGTTGACCGCCGACTCGGGGTCGCGAAGCTTCTCGAGCAGCGCCGGCTTCTGCAGGCTCGCGAGGATCGCGTCGGTCCGGTGCACCACGAAGATCGGCTTGCCGCGCCACATCACGACGATCTGCTGCCCGGGCGCAATCTTGCCGAGATCGATGTCGATCGGGCTGCCGGCCGCCAGCGTGTCGGCCGCCGGATTCATGCTGTCGATCAGCGGCCACGCCGCGGCGCCCGCCGCCACGACGCCCATGGCGGCACCGGCCAGGACGATGAAATCCCGCCGCGTCTCGCCATCCCCGTGCCCCGAAATCGCATCGGCCATCGACATCCTCGCAACACTCCGAGCGGCTGCGCATGGCGTAGCCGATTTCCGGCCGGTTCCGGCCTCATTGACACCAGGGGTCGCATAGTCAGGGAAACGGCGGCGCGCCAAGCGAGGGCTCGCCGGCTCGCGAACATGCGACGCCGATACGGCGCCCTTGTTTGCTCGACCGCGTGCAACGCGTCAACCACGGAAACGTCATTGCAGGGCGAACGATAGGCGGAGACGGCCCGCTCACATGAAGCTGTAGGGATCGACATCGACCTGGATGCGCACGGCCGAGGGCACGCGAACCCCGGCCAGCCATTGCGACAGCACCGCCTGCAGGTTCACGTCGCGGCCGGATTTCGCGAGGAAGCGGCGGCGGTGGCGGCCGCGCAAGACCGATAACGGCGCGAGCGCCGGGCCGAGGATCTCGACGCCGCGGACATGCGGGGCGGCGCGGCTGATCGCGGCAGCCGCCTGATCCGCCTGCTCGGCATCGGCGCCGGAAACGATGATCGCCGCGAGCCTTCCAAAGGGCGGCCAGCCATGCCGCCGCCGGTCGTCCCGCTCGAGAGCGAGGAAGCGATCGCGGTCGCCCGAGGCGAGCGCCTGCATGACCGGATGCTCGGCATCGAAGGTCTGCAGCAATACCCGCCCCGGCCGGTCCGCACGCCCTGCCCGGCCGGCGACCTGATGCAGCAGCTGCCAAGTCCGCTCGGCCGCCCTGAGGTCACCGCCGCTCAATCCCAGGTCCGCGTCGACCACGCCGACCAGGGTCAGCAGCGGAAAATGATGGCCCTTGGCCATGATCTGGGTGCCGATCAGCAGATCCAGCTCGTGGGCCTCGATGCTGCGGACCAGCTCGCCGATCGCGTCCGGTCCCGTCAGCGTATCGCTGGCGATGGTCGCGGTCCGCGCCTTCGGGAAGAGCAGCGCCACCTCCTCCGCGACGCGTTCGATCCCCGGCCCGCAGGGCACGAAGGAATGCTTGTCGTCGCAGGATGGGCATCGCTCTGGCGGCCGCTGGGCATGGCCGCAATGGTGGCAGGTCAGTCGTCCGAGCAGCCGGTGCTCGACCAGCCAGGCCGTGCAGTTCGGGCATTGCAGGCGGTGGCCGCAGGTCCGGCACAGCGTGAGCGGCGCATAGCCTCGGCGATTGAGGAAGAGCATCGCCTGCTCCCCCTGCTCCAGCGTCGCGGCGAGTGCCTCAGCCAGCGAGGGGGCGAGGAAGCGCTGGCGGGCTGGCCTGTCGATCCGGAGATCGACCAGCTCGACGCTGGGCAGCGCCGCGCCCCCATGCCGGTCCGGCAACAAAATGCGCCGGTAACGCTTGCGCTCGGCATTGACAAGGCTTTCGAGCGAGGGCGTCGCCGAGGCCAGCACGATCGGCACCGCTTCGATCGAGGCGCGGACCACCGCCATGTCGCGGGCGTGATAGAGCACGCCGTCCTGCTGCTTGTAGGAGGCGTCGTGCTCCTCGTCGACGACGATGAGGCCGAGCTCGCAGAACGGCAGGAAGAGCGCCGATCGGGCCCCGACCACGACGCGCGCCCTGCCCTCCCCGACATCCCGCCACACCGCCCGGCGCTCGTTGGGCGCCACGTCGGAATGCCAGGCGGCGGCCCGGCAGCCGAACTGCTCTTCGAACCGCGCGTGCCACTGGGCGCCCAGTGCAATTTCCGGCAGCAGGACCAGCGCCTGGCGGCCGGCGGCGAGCGCCGCGGCGATCGCCCGGAAATACACTTCCGTCTTGCCGGAGCCCGTGACGCCGTCGAGCAGAAAGGTCTCGAAGCGCTCGTTTGAGATCGCGCCGGCGATCGAATCGGCGGCCGCCGCCTGTGCGGGAGACAGCGGCGGGAACGGGCGAGTCCCGTCGGGCACGGCGCGCGCCCCCCTTGCCGGCACCCGAGTCTCGACCACAAGGCCGGCCTCGACCATGCCGCGAACGACGCCGGGCGTGCAGCCGGCCTCGCGCGCCGCCGCCGTGGCGCCGCGCGGCAGGCCGTCCGCCAGCACATCCAGAACCCGGCGGCGGGCCGCGGTGAACCGCCGGTCGCCGCGTTCGATCTGGTCGAGCCACGGCGCCGGCGTGAAGGCGGTCTTCTCCTCCTCGGGAAGGAGCGCGTCGCGCGGCCCGACCGCCATGCGCAGAACGGCGCCCTGGGGCGTCAGCGTGTAGCCCGCGATCCAGTCGATCAGGCGCCGCATCTCCGCCCGCATCGGCAGCGCGTCGTAGCGCTCGGCAACCGGCTTGAGGCGCGAATCCGCGACCGAACCGTCGGCCTCGCCGTCCCACACGACGCCAATCATCGGCCGGCCCGAGAGCGGCACCCGGACATAATCACCCGGCGCCACCGTCAGACCGTCCGGCACTTGATAATCATAGGCGCCGGCAAGCGGCAGCGGCAGCAGCACGCGGACTCGCCGAGCGTCCTGCGGCGCCGGGCAACTGGTGCTGGACTCCGTCATGGGCTAGACTTCTAGCCGGATTCCGGAGCGCGTGCGACGCGGCCGAGAGCATGAAAGGGGAACATGATCGAGCCCGCCTGCCGCCTTCATTCCCGCCATGCGTGACCGCAAGCCCCTGGCCGGTCCGCGGCCGGAGCGCACGGAGTCTTCAGCCAAGCTGGAGGCCGAGGATGTCGCCGCCTATCTCGCCAGCCACCCGGATTTTCTGACCGAGCATGCCGAGCTTCTGACGGTGTTGACGCCGCCGGAGCATCGCCAGGGCCGCAATGTCGTCGACATGCAGCATTTCGTTCTGCTGCGCATGCGGGACGAGGTCGCACGGCTCAAGGCACAGCAGCGTGCCCTGATCTCCACCTCACGGGCCAATCTCTCGAGCCAGCAGCGCGTGCACGCCGCGATTCTCGCGGTGATCGGTGCCGGCGGATTCGACACGCTGGTCCAGACGGTGACGACCGATCTCGCTGTTTTGCTCGATGTCGATGTGGTGACGCTGTGCATCGAGGCGGAGCGCGGGCAGCGCGCGCCCTTTGCCGGCGTCCATCTGCTGCGCCGCGGTGGCGTCGCCGAGCGGCTCGGCTCGGCCCGCGATGCGCAGCTCGCGGATCATGTTCCTGGCGACCCGGAGGTGTTCGGTGACGGCGCCGGGCTCGTCCAGTCACAAGCCCTCCTCCGCCTGCCGGTGGCCGGCGCGCCGCCCGGGCTCCTCGCGCTCGGATCGCGGCGGCCGACCCGGTTCCGGCCCGGCCACGGCACGGAGCTCCTCTGCTTCCTGGCGCACGCGCTGGGCATCACGATCGGCCAGTGGCTGGATATCTGAGCGCGGATAGACCCCCACCCAACCCTCCCCCGCAAGCGGGAGAGGGCTCTTCTTCTCCCTCTCCCGCGAAGCGGGGGAGGGCCGGGGTGGGGGTGCCAGCCGCGCATCTCCATCTCCCCGCGCCGCTTCCAGCGGCACGCTTCGCCGCCGCGCCGGATCTGGCCGCCGCCGTTGCCGCCTGGATGGAACATCTCAAGGCGGAACGGCGCGCTTCCGCGCACACGATCGCAGCCTACGGACGCGATCTGGCGGCGTTTCTCGATTTCCTGCGTGAGCACCTGGGCGGATTGCCGGATGTCGCGGCGCTGGCTTCGCTGACACCGCGCGACCTCCGCGCCTTCCTCGCCAGGAGAGCCGCGGAGAAAGCGGCCAAGACCAGCCAGGCGCGCGGCCTCTCGGTGATCCGCAGCTTTTTCCGCTTCCTCGATCGCCGAGGAATCGCGGCCAATCCGGCGCTGGCGATCGTCAAGGGACCGCGGCTGCCGCGATCCGTGCCCAAGCCGCTCAGCGTCCCGGACGCCGCGGCCACGATCGACACGGCCGCGATCAACGCGGCCGATATCGCGGCGCGCGAACCGTGGATCGCCGCGCGCGACGCGGCCGTCCTGACCCTGCTCTACGGCTGTGGGCTGCGCCTTTCGGAGGTGCTGGGCCTCACCCGCCGCACGGCGCCGCTGCCCGGTACGGCCATGATCGCCATCACCGGGAAGGGGCGGAAGCAGCGCGTCGTGCCGCTGCTGCCGGCGGTCACCGAGGCGGTCGCAGCGTATCTCGCCGCCTGCCCTTACGTGCTCCCGCCCGACGGCCCGCTCTTCGTCGGCGCCCGCGGCGGACCGCTTCATCCGCGCCTCGTCCAAGGCCTGATGCAGCTGCTGCGGGCGTCGCTCGGCCTGCCCGAGACCGCGACGCCGCATGCGCTGCGCCACAGTTTCGCCACGCATCTCCTCGCCGCCGGCGCGGATCTCCGTGCCATCCAGGAGCTGCTTGGCCATGCCTCGCTCTCGACCACCCAGCGCTACACCGCGGTCGATGCGGCGCGGCTGATGGCGACCTACGAGGCGGCGCATCCGCGGGCGAGAGGCTAGGCCGGTGGACATTCGCGTCACCGGCCTCTGGCGCTATCCGGTCAAGGGTCTGGGCGGCGAGCCGCTCGGCGCGATCGAGCCGAGCCCGTCCGGCGGCATCGCCGGCGATCGCCGTTTCGCGCTTGCCCATGACACGAGCGCCTTCGATCCCGCGGCACCGGTTTGGAAACCCAAGGCCGAATTCCTGCAGCTCGCCCGCGATCCCGGCATGGCGCCGCTCAGCACGCGATGGGACGCCGCCGCTGATACCCTGACCCTGGTCCGCGATTATGGGCGCGGCGAGCGTGTGACGGCGCGGCCGGAAACCGATGATGGCCGGGCCAGCCTGGAAGAATTCATCGCCTCGGCGGCAGCGCCGCAGCGCCGCGCCGGCGGCAGGCTGGTCCGGGCCGAGGGCACGATCCTCAGCGACACCGGCCGGCCGTTCGTCTCGATCATCTCGGCCGCCACCGTCAGGGCGATCTCGCAGGCGGCGGGGCTGGCTCTCGACCCGCGCCGCTTTCGCGGGAACATCGTCATCGACGGCGCCGAGGCCTGGGCCGAGTTCGACTGGCTTGGACAAGGTCTCCGCGTGGGTTCGGCGCTGCTGCGGCCGGCCGAGCGGATCGGCCGCTGCGCCGCGACCAATGTCGATCCCGACACCGGCGTGCTCGATATCGACCTGCCGCGCTTCCTGCGCGACCGTTTCGGGCACCACCAGTGCGGCGTCTACGCCGAGGTTGTCGAAGCCGGACGGATCGCGCTGGGGGATTCCGTCAGATATTGATCGGCGCGCCGGTCACCGCCAACGCCGCCTCCTTGACCGCCTCGTTGAGCGTCGGATGCGCGTGGCAGGTGCGCGCGATGTCCTCGCTCGACGCGCCATATTCCATGGCGAGCGCCGCCTCGGCGATCATCGTGCCGGCATCCGGCCCGATGATGTGGACGCCGAGCACCCGGTCGGTCTCTGAGTCGGCCAGGATCTTGGCGAAGCCGTCCGTCTCGCCATTGCAGCGGGCGCGGCTATTGGCCATGAACGGGAACTTGCCGGCACGATAGGCGACGCCTGCGGCCTTCAGCTCCTCCTCCGTGCGCCCGACCGACGCGACCTCCGGGTTCGTATAGATGACCGCCGGAATGGCATCGTAGTTCACGTGCGGCTTCTGGCCGGCCAGCTGCTCGACGAGGACGACGCCCTCCTCCTCGGCCTTGTGGGCCAGCATCGGCCCGGCGATGACGTCGCCGATCGCGTAGATGCCCGGCACGTTGGTGGCGAAGCCGTGATCGACCTTGACCCGGCCGCGCTCGTCCAGCGCCACGCCGACCTCATCCAAACCGAGGCCGGCGGTATAGGCCCGGCGCCCGATCGACAGCAGGACGACATCCGTCTCCAGTGTTGTCTGCTCTCCGCCGGCAGCCGGTTCGAGCGTCAGGAATACGCCGGTCCTGCCCGGCTTGGCGCCGACCACCTTGGTCGAGAGCTTGAAGGTGAAACCCTGCTTCTGGAGGATCCGCTGCAGCTGCCGTCCGGTTTCGCCGTCCATGCCGGGCGTGATGCGGTCGAGGAACTCGACGACGGTCACTTCCGATCCGAGCCGCCGCCACACCGAGCCGAGCTCCAGCCCGATATAGCCGCCGCCCACGACCACCAGCCGCTTCGGCACCGGGTTCAGCGACAGCGCGCCGGTCGAAGTGACGATCCGCTTCTCGTCGACCGCGAGCCCCGGCAGCGGCATGCTCTCCGAGCCGGTCGCGATGATGATGTGCTTCGCCGTGATCTCCAAAGCGGTGGCGCCGGAAACGGCGATGCGTCCCGGCGCCATGATGCGCGCGGTTCCCTTGATCCAGGTGATCTTGTTCTTCTTGAACAGGCCTTCGATGCCCTTGGTCAGGTCGAAGACGACCTTGTCCTTGCGGGTGAGCATCGTGGCCAAGTCCAGATCGATCTGACCGAGCTTCACGCCGTGCGCCGCCAGCGCATGCGAGGCCTCGGCGAATTTTTCGGAGGACTGCAGCAGTGCCTTCGACGGGATGCAGCCGATATTGAGGCAGGTGCCGCCCAGCCGCTCGCCCTTATCGATGCAGGCGACGGAGAACCCCAGCTGGGCTGCGCGGATCGCGGCGACATACCCGCCGGGGCCGCCACCGATAATGGCGATATCGTAGTTGTCGGACATGCTTGAGCCTCAGAGATCGATCAGCAGGCGATGGGGATCCTCGATCGCGTCCTTGACGCGGACCAGGAAGGTGACCGCCTCGCGACCGTCGATGACGCGGTGGTCGTAGCTCAGCGCCAGATACATCATCGGCCGGATCTCGACCTTGTCGCCGATCGCGACCGGCCGCCTCTGGGTCTTGTGCATGCCGAGGATGGCCGATTGCGGCGGGTTCAGGATCGGCGTCGACAACAGCGACCCGTAGACCCCGCCGTTCGAGATGGTGAAGGTGCCGCCGGTCAGTTCGTCCAACGTCAGCTTCCCGTCGCGAGCGCGCTTGCCGAACTCGTTGATCTTCTTCTCGATTTCGGCGAAGCCCAGGCGGTCGGCATCACGAACCACGGGCACGACCAAGCCGGACTCGGTGCCCACCGCGACGCCGATATCGTAGTGATTCTTATAGACCAGGTCGGCGCCGTCGATCTCGGCATTGACCGCCGGGATCTCCTTCAGCGCGGCGACGCAGGCCTTTACGAAGAACGACATGAAGCCGAGGCGCACGCCGTGCTTTTTCTCGAAGGCCTCCTTGTAGGTCTCGCGCAGCGCCATCACGGCGCTCATGTCCACCTCGTTGAAGGTGGTCAGGATCGCGGCCGTGTTCTGCGCCGCTTTGAGCCGCTCGGCGATGCGCTGGCGCAGCCGGGTCATCCGGACGCGCTGCTCGCGCGCGCCCTGCTCGGCGGCAACCGGCTCGGCCGCCGGTGCCGGGGCTGCCGGTGCCGGGGCCAGGGCATGCAGCACGTCGCCCTTGGTGATGCGACCGTCCTTGCCGGTCGCGTGCACCGCCTCCGGGGCCAGCCCGAGCTCCTCGACAAGCTTTCGTGCGGCCGGACCGGATCGATCCAGCACGATCGACTCGACCGCTGCCGGGGCAGCGGCGGGTTTTGGCGTGGGTGCTGCGGGACGTGGCGGCGGGGGCGGCGGGGAGACCGCGGCGGGCTTGGCCGGCTTGGGCGGCGTGGCCGCCGGCCGGCCGGCGCCGTCGCCGATCTGCCCCAGGACACCGCCGACCTGAACGTTGGCCCCTTCCGGCGCCGTGATCTCGCTCAGCGTGCCGGCAGCCGCGGCGTTGACCTCGAGCGTCACCTTGTCGGTCTCGAGTTCGACCAGCGCCTCGTCGACCGCCACCGCGTCGCCGACCTGCTTCAACCAGCGGGCGACGGTCGCTTCGGTCACCGATTCGCCGAGGGTCGGCACCCTGATCTCGGTCGCCATGGTTCTTCCCTGTCCTGTCAGTCGAGCGCGGCGCCGATCACCGCCGCCTGTTCCTTGACGTGGCGCTTCATCGAGCCGGTCGCCGTCGCGGCCGCCTCGGGCCGCCCGGCATAACGCGGCCGCTTGATCTTATTGGGCAGCCGTGCGAGCACGCCTTCGATCCGGCGGTCGACGAAGTGCCAGGCACCGCCGTTCTCCGGCTCCTCCTGGCACCAGACCACCTCGGCATTGCCGTAGCGCAGCAGCTCGGCCGAGAGCATACCGGCGGGGAAGGGATAGAGCTGTTCCAGCCGCACCAGCGCCACGTCCTCGATCTTGCGTTCGGCGCGCTGGGCATAAAGCTCGTGATAGATCTTGCCGGAGCACAGCACGACCCGACGGACCCGCCGATCCGCTGTCCGCGTCCCGGGCTCGCCGATCACGGGGCGGAAGCTGGTGCCCTCATCCATCTCCGCCAGCGTCGACAGTTTCGACCGCAGCATCGATTTCGGCGACATGATGATCAGAGGCTTGCGATAGGGCCGATGCATCTGCCGCCGCAGCGCGTGGAAATAATTGGCCGGCGTCGACAGGTTGCAGACCTGTAGATTGTCCTCCGCGCAGAGCTGCAGATAGCGCTCCAGCCGTGCCGAGGAATGTTCCGGCCCCTGCCCCTCGTAACCATGCGGCAGCAGCAGCACGATCCCCGACATGCGCAGCCACTTGACCTCGGACGAGGCGACGAACTGGTCGATGATGACCTGCGCGCCGTTCGCGAAATCGCCGAACTGCGCCTCCCAGAGCACCAGGGTCTGCGGATCGGCCAGCGAATACCCGTAGTCGAAGCCGAGCACGCCGGCCTCGCTGAGCGGGCTGTCGAAGATCGCCACATGCGCCTGGCCATCGGCGACGTTGCCGAGCGGCATGTAGGCTTCCTCGGTCTCCTGGTCGATCAGCACCGCGTGACGATGCGAGAATGTCCCGCGCTCGACATCCTGGCCCGACATCCTGACCCGCACGCCCTCTGCTGCGAGCGTTCCCAGCGCCAATGCCTCGCACGTGCCCCAGTCGAACCCTATACCGGATTCAAACATGGCAGACTTTTCAGTTAGCTGCCTCGCGATCTTGCGATTTAGGTTGAACCCTTCAGGGATCGTCGTCAGGGCCTTACCGACCGATTTGAGGCGGGCGTCGGCAACGCCGGTCTCGGGTTCCGGCATCGCGTGGGTGCCGCCCTCAAACCCGGCCCAGGCGCCTTCGAGCCAGTCCGCCTTGTTCGGTCGATAGCTCTTCGCGGCTTCGTAGGCTTGGTCGAGGCGCTGCACGAAATCGGCCTCGATCTGCCAGCCCTGCTCGTCGCTGACCACGCCTTCGTCGGCCAAGCGCCTTGCGTAGATCTCGCGGGTTGTCGGCAGCGCGGCGATCTTGCGGTACATCAACGGCTGGGTGAAGGCCGGCTCGTCGGTTTCGTTGTGGCCGTGGCGGCGGTAGCAGAACATGTCGACGACCACGTCGGTCTTGAATTCCTGCCGGAATTCCATGGCCACGCGGCAGACATGAACGGTCGCCTCGGGATCATCGCCGTTCACGTGGAAGATCGGTGCCTGCACCATTTTGGCGACATCGGTGCAGTAGACGCCGGAGCGGGCATAGGCCGGGGCCGTGGTGAAGCCGATCTGGTTATTGATCACGACATGGACGGTGCCGCCGGTGCGGTAGCCCTTGAGCTGGGACAGCTCGAAGGTCTCGGCGACCGAGCCTTGCCCGGCCATCGCCGCATCACCGTGCAGCAACAGGCCGACGACCTGCTCGCGCGCCTCGTCGCCCCGCTGGCGCTGCTTGGCGCGGACCTTGCCGAGCACCACGGGGTTGACCGCCTCGAGATGCGACGGGTTCGCGGTCAGCGACAGGTGGACCGTCTGGCCGTCGAACTCGCGGTCCGACGAGGTGCCGAGATGGTACTTGACGTCGCCCGACCCCTGCACGTCTTCGGGATTGGCCGAGACGCCCTGGAATTCCGAGAAGATCGCGACGTAGGGCTTGCCGATGACGTTGGCCAGGACGTTGAGCCGGCCGCGATGGGCCATGCCGAGCACGAACTCCTTCACGCCCAGCTGGCTGCCGCGCTTGAGGATCTGCTCCAGCGCCGGGATCAGCGTCTCGGCACCTTCCAGGCCGAATCGCTTGGTGCCGGTGAAGCGCTTGTCGAGGAACTTCTCGAACCCTTCGGCCTCGGTCAGGCGTTCGAGGATCGCGCGCTTGCCGCGCGCGGTGAACTCGGTCTGGTTCCGCGCCTGCTCGATGCGCTGCTGGATCCAGGATTTCTGGTCCGGATCCTGGATGTGCATGAACTCGACGCCGACATGGCCGCAATAGGTCTGTCGCAGCAGCTCGACGATCTCGCGAAGCGGCGCCGCCTCCAGTCCGAGCACGTTGTGGATGTAGATGGGCCGATCGTAATCTGCCTCGGTGAACCCATAGGTCCTGGGATCGAGCTCGCAATGCGATTCCGGCAGGCGCAGCCCGAGCGGATCGAGCTCCGCCATGAGATGGCCGCGCACCCGGTAGGACCGGATGAGCTGCAGCGCGCAGATCGAGTCGAGCGCCGCCCGCCGCACGTCGCCGGAAGCAATCGCGGCCCCGTTGCCGTTAGCGGCCTTGCCGTTGCCGATGATGCGAGGTGTCGCTTCGCGCCGCCATGTCGGCCCGGCGAGCTCCGCCAGCACCGATTGGGCATCGTCCTGCAGCTCGCCGAACAGGCTGGCCCAGCTGGGATCGATCGATGACGGATCGTCTAGCCAATGGGCGTAGAGTTCGGCGAGGAACGCGGTGTTCGCGCTGTTGAGAAAGGACGCTTCGAGACTTTGTGCCATGGTTCGATGGGGACGGCCTGTGCCGTCCCTCTCCGATCGTCAGTAGGAATGAGTCATCGCTTGAAGGCTTCGAGCATGGTCGCGCCAAGCGCTGCAGGGCTGGCCGCCACTGTGATCCCCGCTCCCCTCATCGCCTCGATTTTGTCGCCTGCGGTTCCTTTGCCGCCGGAGATGATGGCGCCGGCGTGGCCCATTCTGCGGCCGGGTGGGGCGGTGAGGCCGGCGATGAAGCCGGTGACGGGTTTGGTTGTCTTGGAGTCCCTGATGAGCTGGGCGGCGTCCTCTTCGGCCTGGCCGCCGATCTCGCCGATCATGACGATGCCTTCGGTTTCGGGGTCGGCGAGGAAGAGCTCCAGCACGTCGGTGAAGCTGGTGCCGTTGACCGGGTCGCCGCCGATGCCGATGCAGGTGGACTGGCCGAGCCCCACGGCCGAGGTCTGGGCGACCGCCTCGTAGGTCAGCGTGCCCGAGCGCGAGACGATGCCGATCCTGCCGCGGCGGTGGATGTGGCCCGGCATGATGCCGATCTTGCATTCGTCGGGCGTGATGATGCCGGGGCAGTTGGGGCCGATGAGCCTGGCCCCCGTCCCCGTGAGGCCGCGCTTGACGCGC
>DATGFU010000097.1:0-2147 GCA_035308865.1 Allostellaceae bacterium
ATCGAGGGCGTGCAGGAGGACGTGGTCGATGTCCTGCTGAACCTGAAGTCGGTGGCGCTGAAGATGCATCAGCGTGAGAGCGCCGAGCTGCGCCTTCACAAGAAGGGTCCGGGTCCGGTGACGGCCGGGGACATCCAGGTCGATCACGACATCGAGGTCGTGAATCCCGAGCTCGTGATCGCCAACCTGACCAAGGCGGGCGAGCTCTCGATGACGCTGCGGGTCGAGCGCGGCCGCGGCTATCGTCCGGCGGTATCAAGGGTCGCTTTCGAGGAGCAGACGCGCCCCATCGGCCGCCTGCAGCTCGATGCCTCCTTCTCCCCGGTGCGGCGCGTCACCTACTCGGTCGATGCGGCGCGCGTCGAGCAGCGCACCGACCTCGACAAGCTGGTCATCGACATCGAGACCAACGGCACCATCGATGCGGAGGAGGCTATCCGCCGCGCCGGTGCGATCCTCAAGGACCAGCTGTCGGTATTCATCGACCTGCAGGGCGAGGAAGAGGCCGCCACCAAGGTGTCGGAGACCCAGTTCGATCCGATCCTGATGCGTCCCGTGGACGAGCTCGAGCTCACCGTACGGAGCGCGAACTGCCTCAAGGCCGAGAACATCCACTACATCGGCGATCTGGTGCAGCGGACCGAGGTCGAGCTGCTGCGCACCCCCAATCTCGGCAAGAAGTCGCTCACCGAGATCAAGGAAGTGCTGCAGAGCCATGGCCTGATGCTCGGCATGCGCCTCGACGGCTGGCCGCCCGCGGGCTTGAAGCACGAGGAAGGCCGCACCGAGGTCATCTGAAGTTGAAGTCCCTGCACACCGCGGCCGCGTGCCGCGGCAATGCAGGGGCAAATTGTTGAAGGCAGATTTTTTATGCGTCACCACCTCTCCGGCCGCCAGCTCTCGCGCAACAGCTCGCATCGCCATGCGCTGATGCGCAACATGTCCGTGTCGCTTCTGCGGCACGAGACCATCCGCACGACGTTGCCGAAGGCGAAGGAGCTGCGGCGCGTCGTCGAGCCGCTGATCACACTCGCCAAGAGCGATCGCGAGGCGAACCGGCGTCTGGCGTTTTCGCGCCTGCGCGACGCGGCGGTGGTCGAGAAGCTGTTCGCGGACCTGGGTCCGCGCTTCAAGGCGCGTCCCGGCGGCTACACCCGCATCCTGCGCATGCTCCCGCGGCCGGGCGACTCAGCGCCCATGGCGCTCATGCAGCTGGTCGAGGGCGCTCAGCCGGCCGTCGCCGAGCAGCCGGTGGAGGAGGGCAGGAAATCCTCCCGCCGCGCGAAGGCGAGGGCCGCACCCAAGGCTGAGCCGGCGGCCGAGTCCGCGGAAGAGCCGAAGAAGCGCACGCGCCGGAAGAAGGCCGCGGCCTGAAGGCGCCCGCTGCCTGAAGGAGGCCGCGGGATACCGCCCCGGGGAGTATCTGTGGCGCTGCGCCGCGGCCTGCGGCGCGGGTTGCTTCCCCCAGCCGATTCGCTAGTCTGACAGGCGCAGCCGGCGGCACGACCGGCCTCGAGGGAGGGCCTGCCATGAGTCTCGCTTCGGAATTCAAAGAATTTGCCATGAAAGGCAGCGTCGTCGACCTCGCGGTCGGCGTCGTGATCGGCGCCGCCTTCGGCAAGATCGTCTCCTCGCTCGTCGGCGATGTGATCATGCCGGCTTTGTCGCCCATCCTCGGCAGCGTCAACTTCGCCGAGCTGTCGGTTCAAATCGCGACCAACGCCGCGGGCAAGCCCGTGCTGCTGAAATACGGCTCTTTCCTGCAGACGATCTTCGAGTTCGTGGTGATCGCCCTGTCGATCTTCATCGTCATCAAGGGCATCAATAAGCTCAAGCGACCGCCCCCTCCCGCAGCCAATGCCCCGCCTCCGCCGCCGACCAAGAGCGAGCTATTGTTGCAGGAGATAAGAGATATATTGGCAAGACGCCAATAATTGTCTCTTTAGTGAGTCAAATGCGAAGCTTCAGTTAAGGCCCCGCTACCGGGAGAGATCTCATGCTCTGCCGAACCACAGCCGTTCTGGTGCTGGCCCTCGCGGCGCCACAGGCCTTTGCCACTCCTCCCCAGGTCGTCGTGGGCCAGACCTACACCTGTCCCAACGGCCGGAGCATCAAGATCCTCGAGTGCTCCCCCGATGGCACCGTCT
>DATGFU010000098.1:0-4703 GCA_035308865.1 Allostellaceae bacterium
AGGCGGCGGCGGGGCCGGCGCGTTGAAGGCGTAGACCAGCCGCACCCGGATCGCGTTTTCGCGGAAGGTGTTCTTGTCGGTCATGCTCTCCCAGAAGCTGCCGGCCGCCGACGTGTGCTGGTTGATGAAGCCGGCGAAGCCGCTGTAGCGGTACTCGACGCCAAGCCGCAGATGCGGGCTGATCGCCGTGTCAGCGCCGACCCCGACCGTGTAGCCCGGGAGGGTGGTCGTGAACTTCTCCACGCCGGGGAGGCCGACCGTAGTCCCATAGTTGGTGACGAAATTGGCCCAGGCGGCGCCGCCGGTCACGTACAACAGCGTCGGACCCATGGCGTAGCCGAGGCGGCCGCGCGCGGAGGCCTGCCAGCGCGAGTCGTAGCTGTTGAAATAGCTGCCCGGGAAGCAGGCGCCGGGGGCTGGATTGAAGGCGACGTTGGCTTGGACCAGGCAGTGCGAGGTCCGGTGCACGCCGGAGCCCTCGAAGTCACCTTCGAAGCCGAGGACGAAGTGCTCGTGGAACTGCCAGTTGTAGCCGACCAGGCCACCGCCAATCGGTTCGACCGGGGAGAGATTCTCAGTGCCGATGCCCCTGGGGGGGATCGGCACGGCTGGCGCCAGTTCGTCGATGTGGTCGTGGGTGAACGCGGCGCCCAGATCGACGCCGACGTACGGGCCGGTCCAGTCCACATCGTTGGGCTGCGCGAAAGCGGCGGGCGCTGAGAAAGCCAGCGCCAGCGCAGCGCCGGCGAACAAATGGATCTTCATCTAGGGATACCCCTCCTAAGTCGTGCCGCAATGACTGCGGCGCAGCACGATTTCCGGAGTGGCAACGACCGTCGCCGAGAAAGGTTCCCGAGCCGAATGGCGTGGAAACGCTACGAGAGCGACTTCACCTGATTCAACTGCAGGCATGTGGTAATTCGGTCGCAGACTCTTAACGAGTCCTTGCCGTTGCGGGCCGTGCGGCTAGCGTTTGATCGCGCCGTCCAGGTACTTGCGGATCGCCGGTCCATACGGCGGACGCAGCTGGGCCAGGGGCCCGATATCCCGCTTCAGCTGAGTGTAGATCGACTTGCGATGGCTGAACTCTCGGAAGCCGTCGTGGCCGTGATAGCTGCCCATGCCGGACGGACCGACACCGCCGAACGGCAGCTCCTCCTGGGCGATGTGGAAGATCACGTCATTGACGGTGACACCGCCTGACGTGGTCGAGCTCAGCACTTTCTCGCGCTCCTCGGCGTCGTCGCCGAAGTAGTAGAGACCCAGCGGCCGGTCGTGCGCGTTGACGTAGGCGATCGCCTCATCGACACCTGAATAGGTCTTCACCGGCAGCACCGGCCCGAAGATCTCTTCCTGCATCACCTTCATGTCGTCGGTGGGATCGATGATCAGCGTCGGCGCGATCTTGCGGTGTTCCTGCTGGGTCAGGTCTTCGTCGTCCGGCTTGATCTCGACGATCCGCGCACCCTTGGCCCGGGCGTCGTCGATGTAGCCCATGATGCGGTCGTAGTGCCGCTGGGCGATGATGGCGGTGTAGTCGGGATTGTCCTTCAGGGTCGGGAACATGCGGCGCACCGCGCCGGTGGCCTCGCCGACGAAGGTGTCGACGCTCGCCTTCGGCGCCAGCACATAGTCGGGCGCCAGGCAGATCTGCCCGGCGTTGAGGGTCTTGCCGTTCATGATCCGCGCCGCCGCGGTGGGGAGGTCGGCGTTCTTGCCGATGATCACCGGGCTCTTGCCGCCGAGCTCAAGCGTCAGCGGGGTCAGGTTCTCGGCCGCCGCCTTCATCACGTGGCGGGCGATCCCGGTCGCGCCGGTGAAAATCATGTGGTCGAAGGCGAGTCCGGCGAACGCCTGGCCAACCTCGGGCCCACCGTTGATCACCGCGATCTCCTCCTCGGAGAAGGCGCCGCCGAACATGCGGGCCATCAGCTCCGACGTGGCCGGGGTATATTCCGACGGCTTGATCATCGCGCGATTGCCGACGGCGAGGATGCCGGCCAGCGGGGCGAAGGTCAGGTTGACCGGGAAGTTCCATGGGCTGATCACGCCGACCACGCCTTTGGGCTGGTAGCGGATCTCGGCCTTGGCCCCGAACAGGCTGAGCAGCGCCGGCGACGTCGGGCGCTTCTCCGGCTTCATCCATTTGCGCACGTTGGCCTTGGCGTGGGTCAGCGGGCCGATCGAGCTGGCGACGTCGGCGAAGGCGCTGACCTCCGCCGATCGGGCGCCAAAGTCCTGGTTCAGCGCCGTTTCGATTTCGCGCCGATTGTCGACCAGCAGGCCGATGCAGCGGTCAAGCCGCTCGATCCGCTTCTCGGCGCTCGGCGCGCCGTCGCGCAGGTTCGCCGCCTTCTGCCGCGCCAGCAGCGCCTGCATCGACGCCGTGTCAAAGGTCTCTGACATCCGAGATTGCTCCTGCGAACTATCCTCCCCCGGTGGGGGAGGGGGACCCCGAAGGGGTGGAGGGGGTATCGGGACGTGCGCCCACCGCGGAGGAGTTGGCGCGCTGCAACGGACCCCCTCTACCGCTTCGCGGTCCCCCTCCTTCTACGGGTGAGGACAGGGTCATGCGGTCGCCATCGCGCCGAAGCGCCGGCCCATCCGCGTCGCGACCTCTTCGAACTCGGCCACCGTTTCCTGGATCACCTGGGCCACCGGCTTCACCTCGTCGATCCGTCCGGCGACCTGGCCGGAGAGCGCGATCGAAGCTTCCATGTCGCCGCCGAAGTAGAGATCCAGCGCGTGGCCGAACTCGCCCATGATGTTCTCGGGCGGCTCCTTCTCGAACGCGGTGGTCTTCTCGGTGCGCAGCGCGCGCAGCGCCGGGCCGGGGCCAAAGCGGTTGAGGAACACGGTGTCGGTTTCCTTCGCCGAGAGGACCGCGTCCTTCCAGTTGGAATGAACGGGGCTCTCGGCCGACGAGACCATTCGCGTGCCCATCTGCACGCCCTCCGCGCCGAGCGCGAAAGCGGCGGCCATGCTGCGGCCGTCGACGATGCCGCCGGCGGCGATCACCGGCACGCTGACCTTCGAGCAGACCAGCGGAAGCAGCACCATCGAGGCGACTTCGCGCGAGTTCTTGAAGCCTCCGCCCTCCCCGCCCTCGACCACCAGCCCGTCGACGCCGGCGTCGATCGCCTTCAGCGCTGCGGCCAGCGACGGCACCACGTGGAATACCGTGAGGCCGTGCGACTTCAGCGCTTCGCAGTAGCGGTTGGGATCGCCGGCCGAGGTGGTGACGAACTTGACGCCCTGGTCGACCACGAACGTGACGATGTCGGGATCGCGCACGAAGGCTTGGGCGATGTTCACCCCGAACGGCTTGGTCGTCAGGGTGCGCATCTTCTTCACTTCCTCGCGCACCTCGTCGAGGCGGCCGGACGAGGTCTCGATAATCCCCAGCCCGCCGGCGTTGGAGACCGCCGAGGCGAGCTGCGCCCTGGCAATCCAGCCCATCGGCGCCTGGACGATCGGGTAGTCGATCCCGAGCAGCTCGGTGATGCGGGTCTTGATCATGCGGGTTCCCAAGGTGCGGGTTGTCATAAGCGACGCAGGGCGCTGCGGAAGTCAATCGCTCCTCCACCGTGTAGCGCAGCGCAACGGGGGAGGTGTCGCGGCGCGCTGCAAGCGCGACGTGACGGAGGGGGCGCAAGGCGGTGCGCACGTTCTCAACCGCCATCAGCGCGGTGGCCTTGCGCCCCCTCCGTCACGCGACGCTACGCATCGCGCGCCACCTCCCCCGCGTCGCTTCGCTCTGCGGTGGAGGAGCAATGGCTTTGACTTCCGTGTGAAAGGGACGGATCGTCAGGTGAACAACGATAATTCCGGGAGGTCCGAATGAGCGACGGTTCCGTCGACCTGAAGCACGAGGCCCGCGCCCGGGCCTACGCCACCCCGCTCGATGAGTTGAACCCCGCCCAGCCGGAGCTGTTCAAGCACGATGCGTTCTGGCCGGTGTTCGAGCGGCTCCGGGCCGAGGCGCCGGTGCACTACACCGCCGAGAGTGAGTACGGTCCCTACTGGTCGATCACCCGCTACAACGACATCATGGCGGTGGACACCAACCACCAGGTGTTCTCGTCGGAAGACGGCATCACCCTGCAGACGCTGGAGTCCAAGGCCGAGATGGCCAAGCGGCCGACGCGGCAGAGCTTCATCTCGATGGACCCGCCCCGGCACGACGAGCAGCGCAAGACGGTGAGCCCGGTGGTGGCTCCGGCCAACCTGGAGCGAATGGCGCCGGTGATCCGCGAGCGCGCCGGGCTGATCCTCGACGGCCTGCCGATCGGCGAGGAATTCGACTGGGTCGACCTGGTGTCGAAAGAGCTGACGGCGATGACGCTGGCGACGCTGTTCGACTTCCCGTTCGAGGACCGCCGCCGGCTGACGCACTGGTCGGACATGATGACCAACCCGCCCGGCTTCGGCCCGGTGAAGAGCTGGGATCACAAGCGCGAGGAACTCGACATCTGCTTCGCCGAGTTCCGCAAGCTGTGGAACGAGCGGGTGAACGCGCCGCCGAAGTTCGACCTGATCTCGATGCTGGCCCACGGCGAGGCCACCCGCAACATGGAGGTCAACGAGTTCAACGGGAACCTCGGCCTGCTGATCATCGGCGGCAACGACACGACCCGGAACACCATCTCGGGCTCGGTCTACGTCCTGAACAAGCACCCGGCCGAGTACGCCAAGCTGAAGGC
>DATGFU010000099.1:0-2215 GCA_035308865.1 Allostellaceae bacterium
AAGCCTGGCACGACACCTCGCTGCTTCGCTCGGCGGTGCTCTGGATCCTCGTGCCCGTGGGCGTCGTCCTGATAGCGACGGCTTGGGTGGTGCCGCTGACCCTGATCTGCGGCTGTCAGGCCTATGCCTACCGCGCCATCGCGGCGATCCGAGCATCGCCCGCCACGGTATGAAGACGCTCTCGGCGCCATCGCCCAACTTCGATGCCCGCACGGCGCCGCCGGATATGGTCATCCTGCACTACACCGGCATGCAGACCGGCGACGCGGCGCTGGCGCGGTTGCGCGATCCTGCCGCCAAGGTCTCCGCTCACTACCTGGTCGAAGAGGATGGCCGCGTCTTTTCCCTTGTGCCCGAGGAGCGCCGAGCGTGGCATGCCGGCAAGTCGTTCTGGCGCGGCGATAGCGACATCAACGCTCGCTCGATCGGCGTGGAGATCGTCAATCCCGGCCACGAGTTCGGCTATCGCCCATTCCCGGACGTCCAGATCGCCGCCGTCCTCGACCTCCTGGCCGACATCCGCTCGCGCTGGAGCGTCGACGACGCACGCCTGCTCGGTCACTCCGACGTCGCCCCGAGCCGCAAGGAGGATCCGGGCGAACTGTTTCCCTGGAAGCGTCTGGCCGAGGCCGGCCACGGCCTTTGGGTCGAGCCAGCCTCGGCGCCCGGCGCGCCCCTGGCCGCGGGCGATGAGGGCCCCGGCGTTTTCGCCCTCCAGGCCGGCCTGACCCGTCTCGGCTACGACAGCGCGCCGAGCGGCCAGTACGACGCTGCGACCGCGACGATCGTCCGCGCCTTCCAGCGCCATTGGCGCCAGGAGCGCGTCGACGGCGTCGCCGACGGCGAGACCCGCGCCCGACTGATCGCCCTGCTGCGGCTCGCTGCGGGTTGACGATGATGCTTTTGCGGCACTACCCCTAGCGCGGGCCAGACGGCCGGGCGGTCGCTCCTGAGCTTCGGCGAGGGGGAGGAAAGTCCGGGCTCCACGGTGACAAGGCGGCGGGTAACGCCCGCCGGGGGTGACCCCAGGGATAGCGCCACAGAAAGCAAACCGCCCGCCATCGCCTCGGCGTAGGCGGGTAAGGGTGAAAGGGTGGGGTAAGAGCCCACCGCGGACCGGGCGACCGGGACGGCATGGCAAGCCCCGCCTGGAGCAAGACCAAATAGGGGTCCTCAAGTCCTCTTTCGGGAGGACGGCGCCGTCTCCGGCGTTTTGGGGGCCCGGGTAGGTCGCGAGAACCGTCCAGCAATGGGCGGTCCAGAGGAATGATCGTCGCTTCCCTCGGGAAGGCACAGAACCCGGCTTACAGGCCGTCTGGCCCGCCTCTCGCCAAGCGCGCCGCATGAAGAAACCGCTTGCCGACCTACGCGTCAGGGCGCGCTATCGTCTCGAAAGAACGCGCGGGAGCAACCCATGATCCGCAAGCCGATCTCGGCGGACTCGCACATCACCGAGCCGCCCAACTGCTACGCCGACTACATCGATCCCGCCTTTCGCGACCGCGCGCCGCGCATCAAACAGCTGGACGGCGTCGGCGACGCCTTCGTGATCGAGGGCATGCCCACCCCGGTGCCGCTCGGCTTGCTGGCCGCCGCCGGCAAGGACCCCAAGGACATCACCTCGGCCAACGTCGCTTTCGCCGACCTCTGGCGCAGCGGCTGGGATCCGAAGTACCGCATCGCCGACCAGGACCGTGACGGCGTCGCCGCCGAGATGATCTATCCGACCGTCGGCATGCTGCTTTGCAACCACGCCGACTTCGATTTCAAGAAGGCTTGCTTCGAGGCCTACAACCGCTGGCTCGCGGAGTACTGCGCCGAGGCCCCCGACCGGCTGCACGGGCTGGCGCAGGTCTCGATGCGCACTCCCGAGGATGGTGTCGCCGAGCTGCACGCCGTCAAGGCGATGGGCTTCAAGGGCGTGATGATGCCCGGCGACCCGGCGGTCGAGGACTACGACAGCAAGATCTACGATCCGGTCTGGGCCACCGCGGCGGAGCTCGGCCTGCCGCTGTCGTTCCACATCCTGACCACTAAGGCCGGTTCGCTGGCGCAAAACCCGCGCGGCCCGCGCATCAACAGCTTCCTGTCGATCATCCGTGGCAACCAGGACATCATCGGCACGCTGATCTTCAGCGGCGTGTTCGACCGCCATCCGAAGCTGAGGATCGTCTGCGCCGAGGCCGACGCTGGCTGGGCCCCGCACTACATGTAC
>DATGFU010000100.1:0-2695 GCA_035308865.1 Allostellaceae bacterium
CCGCTCCGATGTTGTATTGCTCAGCAATTCTGAGATCGACCCACCCCGCTCGTTTTCTGGTCGTGGATAGGGTCTGCAACGGATAAAAGTCTGCCAAACGCTCAACTATTCTACCGCGCGTCTTCGCGTCGAGAGCAGCCAGAAATCCCGAAAGACGCTGACCCCGAGTGCCGATACCGCCGGGCGTACCGCGGTCCTTGCTACGCATCGCGACCGGACTAAGCAGCTCTAATGAGGTTATGCGGCGGCACCAATCCAAGACCTCGCGCACCTTCTCGTGGTGTTGGGTCGCTTCGCTCGGCTCAATGACGGAGAGAACCGAGCCTATAGCAATGAGGCCTTTTATCTCTTGGCCGGATCCCGTCCTCAGCGAGCGGTTCCGGTGAAAGTCATAGAGTTTTTCGGGATCTCCATCTGCAGCTGCGTCGAGCAGCCACATCTTCTCCATTAGCAGGCGTCGCGAACTGACGCCCCACCATATTTGCCAAAGAATCCGAGAGTTGTCGTTGAATTGGAACAGTAGATGATAGCGGAGCGTATTGTGTTCTTTCTCAACCGTGCGAGAACGCACGTCCATAGGATTCCAGCTGCGCTCATTGAAGAATTCCTCGGGGATGCCAGCGGAAAAGTACCTAAGGAACGCTAGGGCTTGTAGAGTGGAGCTTTTCCCAGCACCGTTTGAACCGATTAGAAAGAGAACTTTCTCCGGTAGATCGAGTTCAATCGGATCGAGTGCTTTATACCCCTCCGCGTAAACTCGTCTCAGATGGAAAATGACTGTTCTCCTGTCGATTGTAGCGGTTGACGGTCCGCTGGCTCAGCGAGCCTATCCTACCGTAGCCGCGGCCGAACGCGCTGAGAAGACGGCGTGAGACAGCTGCCTTGTTCACGCACGTCGGTGCGGGGCCACAGCGGTTTCGGTCGCGATCCTTGACCCGGCGCTGACCTCGGAACCATGCTCCGCCAAGCGAACGATGGCGCAGTGCCGTTCGACGTGAGGGCCGCCATGACCACCATCATCTACCACGCCGAAGCCCGCCGCTCGGAGCGGATCGCCTGGCTGCTGGAGGAGCTCGACCGGCCCTATGAACTGGTGTTCAAGCCGGGCGACGTGGTCGGCTCGTTCGATCCGCTGCGCGCCACCGGCCACCCGTTCCCGATGGCCCCGGTGGTGCAGGACGGCGACGAGCTGATGATCGAGAGCGCCGCGATCCTCGAGACCCTGCTCAATCGCCACGGCGAGGGCCGCCTGCGCCCGCCGCTCGGCTCCAAGGAGCACGTGCGCTATCTCGAATGGCTGCACTTCGCCGAGAGCACCGCCTGGCCGCGCATCCAGCAGGAGTTCATCAATCGCGCCCTGCCGCCGGCCAAGACCCCGGAGGCCGAGGCGCGCCGCTTCGGCGGTTCCGACCGGGTGCTGAAGTACTACGACTGGACGCTGGCCCAGCGCCCCTACCTGGCCGGCGACGACTTCACCGCCGCCGACATCCAGAACCACTTCGTCATCCGCCTCGGCCTCAGCGCGGCCGCCAACCGTCGCGGCGTCCCCTCGCTGCTGCTGCAGCCCGACGCCGAGGCCTTCGCGCCCTATCCGGCGGTGGCCGAGTACATGGCGCATCTGGCCGAGCGCCCGGCGTTCCAGCGCATGATGAAGACCACCATGCCCCAGGGCTGGCCGTCGATCTGAGTTCACCGCCCCTTGCCTGACGCGGCGGCTGGCGGCGAAGGTGCGGCCATGCCCGCCCGCCAGATCCTGCTCGTCCGCCACTGCCAGTCGCAGGCCAACGCCGACGGGCGGATCGAGGGGCGGGGCGACTCGCCGCTGAGCGAGGAGGGGCTTAGGCAGGCCGACGAGGTGGCGGCCCGGATCGCGTCGCGCAGCCTGGGCGCGGCGCGGCTGGTGGCCAGCTCGCAGGCCAGGGCGATCGCCACGGCGGCGGCCATCGGCGCGGCGTGCGGCTGGACCACCTATGCGCACGACCACCGCATCCGCGAGGGCGATCTCGGCTGGATGGAGGATCTCAGCTACACCGAGGTCGGCCGGCTGATGGCCGAGCGCAAGGTGCGCGAACTCGACGCCGACCTGCACGGCGGCGAGAGCCTGCAGGTGGTGGCCGACCGGGTCTGGGAGGCGCTGGGCGAAGCGCTGGCCGCCCACGACGGCGTGATCGTGCTGGTGAGCCACGGCTACACCATCCAGGCGCTGCTGCGCCGGCTGGACCCGGACGTCGCCATCCCCCGCTTCATCGGCAATGGCGACGTGGTCGAGCTCTGGCTGGAGGACGGCGCGCTTGCGAGTCCGCCCACGCATGTCCCGCTAAAGCCGCCACCTGACCCCGGCTCGACCGCCGCCTGATCCAGGCATAAGCTCTGCCTCCAGGACAGTCCGCGGCCTTGGGGGGTGACGATGCGGGTTCTGATCGCCGGGATCCTGGGCGGGATCGCGATGTACGTCTGGGCGAGCGTCGCCCACCTGTCGCCGCTGGCCCAGATCGGGGTGCACACGCCGCCGCACCCACAGCTGACCGCCGCGGCGCTCAAGCTCGACCTCGGCGACGTCGGCGGGGTCTACATCTACTCCTCGGCGCCGTTGCCGATGGCCGGCGGCAAGCCGCCGCCAGGTCCCGCGCCGGTCACCGCGACCAGCGGCATGCTGTCGTACGTTCCGAGCGGACCGGCGGGCCTCGCGCCGACC
>DATGFU010000101.1:0-4417 GCA_035308865.1 Allostellaceae bacterium
GATGCCGCCAGCGCCGGCGCCACCGCCGGGTCGTTCTCGGCGATCAGCAGCCATTCGTCGGGCCCGAGCCACAGCGCTGCGCGCCCGCGCACGGAAGCCACGCGGCAGGCCTGGACCGGCAGCGTTACGCCATAGGCCGTCCCCGCCGCCGCGACCGCCTCGCCGCGCGCCCGCAGGTTCAGCCGCACCGCCGGCGGCGCCGGCGACAGCGACAGATCCGGCAGCGCCAGCGTCGCCGCGTCAAACACGCCGAACCGGGTCGGATCAGCCATGAACCGCGCTCGTCACTCCCTCTCCGCCCCCGGGGGCGGAGAGGGTCGGGGTGAGGTGGGGGATAGCTCGGAGCGTCGGCGCGACCCACCTCACCCTCCCGCTGCGCGGGCCCCTCCCTCTCCGCCCTGAAGGGCAGGAGAGGGGATGCGTGGCGAGGTCAGCCATCGAGCCGCGCTCCGTCGGGGTCGTAGAAGACGGGGTCGACGATCTTCACCGGGATGATCCGGTCCGGCATCGGTACGTGCAGCGTCTCGCCCAGGCGCGACCGGCCGCCGGAGACCAGCGCCAGCGCGATCGGGCGGTCCAGCACCGCGCTCCAATAGGCGGAGGTCACGTGGCCCAGCATCTTCATCGGGATCGCCTGGTGCGGGTCGGCGACGATCTGGGCGCCTTCCTCCAGCACCTCGGCCGAGTCCAGCCCGACCAGCTGCTTGCGCGCCGGATCGGCCATCGCCGGTCGGGCCAGCGAGCGCTTGCCGACGAAATCCTTCTTGGCCCTGCCGATCGCCCAGGAGAGTCCGGCATCGTCCGGCATGACCGTGCCGTCCGTCTCCTGGCCGACGATGATGTAGCCCTTCTCGGCGCGCAGCAGGTGCATCGCCTCGGTGCCGTAGGGGGTGATCCCGTGCGCCCTGCCGGCGGTCAAGACAGCCTCCCAGACCGCGCGGCCGTAATCGGCCGGCACGTTGATCTCGAAGCCCAGCTCGCCGGTGAAGCTGACGCGGAAGAGGCGGCACGGCACGCCGCAGATCCGGCCGTCGCGGACGCTCATATGGGGCATGGCCGCGCCCGACATATCGATCCCCTCGATCAGATTCTGGATCACGGCGCGCGCTTTCGGCCCCTGCACCGCGATCACCGCCCAGTGCTCGGTGGTCGAGGTGAGCCAGCAATCGAGATCCGGCCATTCGGTCTGGAGATAGTCCTCCATATGGTTCAGCACCGCGGCCGCGCCGCCGGTCGTCGTGGTGACGTGGAACCGGTCCGGCGCCAGCCGCCCGATCACCCCGTCATCCATCACCGCGCCGTCCTCGCGCAGCATGATGCCGTAGCGGCAGCGGCCGGGCTCGAGCTTGCTCCAGGGATTGACGTAGAGGCGGTTGAGGAACTCGGCCGCGTCCGCGCCGACGATCTCGATCTTGCCGAGCGTGGTGGCGTCGAAGATGCCGACGCCGGCGCGCACCGCCCTGCACTCGCGATTGACCGCCGCGTGCATGTCCTCGCCCGCCTGCGGGAACCAGCGGGCGCGCTTCCACTGCCCGACATCCTCGAACACGGCGCCCTGCGCCGCCGCCCAGGAATGCATCGGCGTCGTCCGGACCGGATCGAAGACCTGACCTCGCGAGGTCCCGGCCAGCGCGCCGAACGTCACCGGGGTGTAGGGCGGTCGGAACGTCGTCACGCCGATCTCGGGCACCGGCTTGCCCAGCGCCTGCGCGGCGATGCCGAGCGCGTTCAGGTTCGAGGTCTTGCCCTGGTCGGTCGCCATGCCGTTGGTCGTATAGCGCTTGACGTGCTCGACCGAGCGGAACCCCTCGCGGATCGCCAGCCCGATATCCTTGGCGGTGACGTCGTTCTGGAAATCGACGAAGGCCCGCACCTTGGCCGGGTTGCCGGCATAGGGCAGGGCGCCGATGAAGCCGGGCTCGGCGGCCGGCCGCGGTGCCGGGCCGGGGCGGGTGGCGCGGGCCGCGCCGTCGCCCGCGACCCGTCCGTCGGCCAGCGCCGCCTGCAGGCCGAACACGCCGCGGCAGGCGCCGGCCGAACGCTCGCGCTCGACCGAGGCGTCGGGAATGTAGGACTGGAGCCCCTCGTCGAAGCGCAAGCGCCCGCGCGACTGCGAGAACAGGTGGACGCTGGGCGTGAACCCGCCCGACATCAGCACGAGGTCGCAGGCGATCCGCCGGTGTTTGCCGCCCGCCGCGGGCGCCACGTCGATCGACGAGACGCGCAGCCTTCCGCTGGTGCCGCGCACCGTCATGCCGGGCAGGACCTCGATCCCGGCGGCGCGCGCCTTCTCGTGAAGCTCGCCCGCGGGCGCCGCGCGCGTGTCGACGATCGCGGCGATGCCGATTCCGGCGGCCTTGAGGTCGAGCGCCGCCCGGTAGGCGGAATCGTGCGCGGTGACGACCACCGCGTCGCTGCCCGGCTTGACGCCGTAACGGTTCACGTAGGTCCGCGCCGCATCGGCCAGCATGGTCGCCGGGCGGTCGTTATGGGGGAAGACCAGCGGCCGCTCGATCGCGCCGGTCGCCAGCACGACCTCGCGGGCGCGCACCTGCCACAGCCGCTCGCGCGGGAGATGCGCGGGCTTGTCGGCGAGATGGTCGGTGACGCGCTCGACCAGGCCCACGAAATTATGCGGGTAGTAGCCGAACCCGGTGGTGCGCGGCAGCAGCGTCACCCGCTCGTTGGCAGCGAGCGTCGCCACGGCCTCGGCCAGCCAGGCGGCGGCCGGCTTGCCGTCGATCCGCGACTGGCCGTCGGAGAGCAGCGAGCCGCCGAACTCGGCCTGCTCGTCGCAGAGGATCACCCTGGCCCCGGCGTCCGCCGCCGCAAGCGCCGCCGCCAGCCCGGCCGGCCCGCCGCCGATCACCAGCACGTCGGCATGCGCGAAGCGGTGGAGGTACCGGTCGTCGTCGGCGTGCTTCGGCGCCGTGCCCAGCCCCGCGGCGCGGCGGATGAACGGCTCGTAGAGCCCGTGCCAGGCGCCGTGCGGCCACAGGAAGGTCTTGTAGTAGAACCCGGCCGGGAAGAACGGCCACAGCAGGTCGTTCACCGCGCCGAGATCGAAGCCCAGCGAGGGGAAGCGGTTCTGGCTCTCCGCGGCGAGGCCCTCATGCAGCTCGACCTGGGTCGCGCGCAGATTGGGCGTGTAGCGCCCCGCCGCGCCCACGCCCACCAGTGCGTTCGGCTCGTCCGCCCCGGCGCCCAGGATGCCGCGCGGCCGATGATACTTGAACGAGCGGCCGACCAGGTGGACGCCGTTCGCCAGCAGCGCCGAGGCCAGCGTGTCGCCCTTCATGCCCGCGAAATGATGCCCGTCGAAGCTGAATCCCAGCGCCGCCGACCGGTCGATCCGGCCGCCCTCGGCCAGGCGGAAGGGCTGGGTCATGGCGCCAACACTCCCTCTCCGCCCCGGGGGGCGGAGAGGGTCGGGGTGAGGTGAGGCGACGAGGGCTCGCGGTGACGAGCCGCGGTCAGATCGGTGAAGGCGGGGAGACGCCCTGGCATCCCCCACCTCACCCTGACCCTCTCCGCCCCCGAGGGCGGAGAGGGAATATCTAGGCGCCGGTCACTCATTCTCGGGCGGCTTCTCGCCGACCTTGTATGTGCAGCGGAAGAGATCGTTTGTGGTGTCGCGCAGCGCATTGAAGAACCGGCCGCAGCCGTGGATGTGCCGCCAGCGCTCGGCGTGCATCCCCTTCCGGTTGCTGCGGTGGAAGAGGAACTCGGCCCAGCTCTCGTCGTCGGCCGCCGCGGGGTCGCGCACCAGATGCGCCTCGCCGGCATGGCGGAACTCCGCCTCCGGCCGCTCGCCGCAATAGGGGCAGGGGATCAGCAGCATCTCAGTGCGCCACCGCCGCCGCCGCGGCCTCATCGATCAGCGCGCCGTCGCGGAACCGGTCGAGCCGGAAGGGGGCCGCGATCGGGTGCGGCTCGTCCCTGGCGATGGTCGCGGCGAAGACGTGGCCGGAGCCCGGCGTCGCCTTGAACCCGCCGGTCCCCCACCCGCAATTGACGTAGAGCCCGGGAACCGGCGTCTTGCCGATGATCGGCGAGCGGTCGGGCGTCACGTCGACGATGCCGCCCCAGTTCCGCAGCATCTTCATCCGCCGGAACATCGGAAAGAGCTCGCAGATCGCATCCAGCGTGTGGGTGGCGATATGGAGCCCGCCGCGCTGGGTATAGGAGACATAGGCGTCGGTGCCGGCGCCGATCACCAGCTCGCCCTTGTCCGACTGGCTGACATAGGCGTGGATCGTGTTGGACATGACCACGCAGGGGAAGATTGGCTTGATCGGCTCCGAGACCAGCGCCTGCAGCGGATAGCTTTCGAGCGGCATGCGCAGTCCGGCCATGGCCATCAACACGCTGGTATTGGCGGCGGCGACCACACCGAGCTTGCGCGTTGCCACCGGGC
>DATGFU010000102.1:0-19287 GCA_035308865.1 Allostellaceae bacterium
TCGGGTCCTGGCTAATCCGGCCGGACCTGCGGCGCCACGTCCATGTCTTCTACAGCTTCGCCCGCGGCGCCGACGATATCGCCGACAATCCGGACCTCAGCGCCGACGACAAGGTGGCGCGGCTGGCCCGCATGGGCGAGATCATCCTGGGCCAGGGCAACCGGGCGACCGAGGAGGCCGAGTCGGCGGCCTGCGTGCGCATGCGCGAGAGCCTGGCCGAAACCGGCGTCACGCCGCAGCACAGCCTCGACCTGCTCAAGGCCTTCACCCAGGACGCGCTCAAGACCCGCTATCGCGACTGGAACGACCTCCTCGCCTATTGCTTCCTTTCGGCCGCGCCGATCGGCCGGCACCTCCTCGACCTCCATGGCGAAGGGCCGGCCTGCCGCCCGGCCGCCGATGCGCTCTGCAACGCGCTCCAGGTCGTCAACCATCTCCAGGATTGCGGCGACGACTACCGCAATCTCGATCGCGTCTATATCCCCGAGGCGGATCTCGCCGCCGAAGGGGCAACCGTCGCGGAGCTTGGCCGCGACCGGCTGATGCCGGGCCTGCGGCGAACGCTCGACCGCGTCATCCGCCCGCTCGAAGGGCTGATCGAGGAGTGCCGCGACATCGTGCGGCTGGTCGACGACACCCGCATCGCCCTCGAATGCCAGGTCATCCGCGCCATGTGCGTGCGGCTGACGGAGCGTCTCAAGGCAGAGGACCCGCTGGCGACCCGCGTGGTGCTGAGCAAGCCCGCCTCCGCGATGCTGGCCCTCGGCGCGGTCGTGTCCGGCCTGATCGCACGGCGCGGGCGCCCCGCCGGCGCGCATCCGGTGCTGGCATCGTGACCGGTCCCGACGCCGAGGAGACGGCCGCCGATCTCGCAGCCGCGGCCGGCCGCGTCACGCAGTCGAAATCGTCGTTCACGACGGCGATGCGGCTGTTGCCGGCGCCGCGGCGCAATGCGATGTACGCGATCTATGCGTTCTGCCGCGATGTCGACGACATCGCCGACGAGCCGGCGACGGACGAGGCCAAGCGGCGCGGGCTCGATCAGTGGCGCCGCGAGATCGCGCTGATCTATGCCGGCGGCGTTCCTACGAAACCGCTGGCCCGTGCGCTGATCGAGCCGATCCGCCGCTACGGGCTGCTGGAGCGCGACTTCGCGGCGGTGATCGACGGCATGCAGATGGATGCCGAGCGCGAGATCCGGGCGCCGGGGATCGAGGAGCTGGACCTCTATTGCGCGCGCGTCGCCAGCGCCGTCGGCAAGCTCTCGGTCCGCGTCTTCGGGCCGCTCGAGGCGCGCTCGGAGGATGTGGCCGAGCATCTCGGCCGCGCGCTTCAGCTCACCAACATCCTGCGCGACCTCGACGAGGACGCGGAGCGCGGCCGGCTCTATCTGCCGCGCGAGATCCTGTGGAAGCACGGCATCCGCAGCGACGACCCCGCCGAGGTTCTGGCCGATCCGGCGCTGGGCGCCGTCTGTGGCGAGGTCGCCCAGATGGCCCGTGCGCGCTTTGCGTCGGCGCATGAAGCGATGCGCCAGTGCGCGCGCCGCTCGATGCGGCCGGCGCTGATGATGGGCGGCGTCTACCGCGCGATCCTGGAGCGGCTGGTGCGGCGGGGATGGGCAGCGCCACGAGAGCCGGTCAAGCTGTCGAAGCCGCTCAAGCTGTGGATCGCGCTCCGCGCCGCGTTCTTTTGAGAGTCCAACCGAAAATGAATCTCTTCACCCCAACGGGCTTTCGTCATTCCCGCGAAGGCGGGAATCCAAGGCCGCAAGCTCCGGCGCCCGGGACTCTGGATCCCCGCCTTCGCGGGGATGACGGTAACGCCTTTTATAACAAAGGCATATTTTCGGACGAGCTCTGACGCCGGACCTGGGCTGATGGCGCCGCGCGCCCATATCATCGGCGCCGGCCTCGCCGGCCTGAGCGCCGCCGTCCGGCTCGCCGAGCGCGGCTGGCGGGTCGGTCTCTACGAGGCCGGGCCGCAGGCGGGCGGCCGCTGCCGCTCCTATTTCGACGAGCAGCTCGGCTGCCGGATCGACAACGGCAACCACCTGATGCTGAGCGGCAACCGCTCGATCCTTGCCTATCTGGCGACGATCGGCGCCGGGCACTCCGTCGTCAGCCCGGTCGAGCCCGGCTTCCCCTTTGTCGACCTTGCGACGGGCGAGCGGTGGCGCCTCGTCCCCAGCCGCGGCCAGATCCCGTTCTGGATCGCCAATCCGCGCCGCCGGGTGCCGGGCACGAAGCTGTCCGACTATCTCGGCTTCCTCCGCATGCTCCTGGCCGGGCCGGACGACACGGTCGAGTGTCTGGTCGGCAACCGCGCGACGCTCTTCCGCCGATTCTGGCAGCCGATTGCGGTCGGCGTGCTCAATACCGAGGCGAGCGCCGGCGCGGCGGCACTGCTCGCCACCGTGCTGCGCGAGACTTTCGTGCGGGGCGCCGCCGCCTGCGCGCCGATGATCGCCGCCGAGGGTCTCAGCGAGAGCTTCGTCGATCCGGCGCTGGCGTGGCTCGCGCTGCGCGGTGCCACGCTGTTCACGGGGACCCGGGTCCGCTCGCTCAGCTTCGAGGATGAGCGTGCCAGCCGGATCGAGCTCGCCGGCGGCGCGGTCGCGCTCGACAAGGGCGACGCCGTCGTCGTCGCCGTGCCGCCGCCGGTCGCTGCCACTCTCCTTCCCGGCCTCACCGTGCCCACCGAGTTCCGGCCGATCGTCAACGCCCATTTCCGCCTCGACGACGCGCCGGTGACAGGCGTCGAGATCACCGGCGTGATCGGCGGCACGGCGGAATGGATCTTCCGGCGCGGCAACATCACGTCCGTGACGGTCAGCAGCGCCGACACGATCGTCGACGAGCCGGCCGAAACGCTGGCCTCGAAGCTTTGGACGGACGTGGCGGCGGCGCTCGGCCTTCCGCGCGATCTTCCCCCGGCACGAATCGTCAAGGAGAAGCGGGCGACCTTCGCCCAGACACCCGAACAGGTCCGCCGCCGGGCGAAGGCGCGCACGCAGTGGCGCAACATCGTGCTGGCCGGCGACTGGACGAATACCGGGCTACCGGCAACCATCGAGGGCGCGATCCGGTCCGGAGAGGCCGCTGCCGCCTGTCTCGGGAGTGCAACAGGGTGACCGCAATGCGCCGGGTGCGGCACAGCAGCCCGGTCGTCACACTTGAGAAACCATCCGATCTGTCACACTCTTAAAAGGATATGACTGGAGCACATCGTCCCGACTCGCCGACCGGCGCTGCCGGCCAACAGGCTGTGCTCGATCGGCTCGACGCGGCCATCGACAGCGCAACCGAAGCGCTGATCGCGCGCCAGGAGCCCGACGGTCACTGGGTCTTCGCGCTGGAAGCCGACGCGACGATCCCGTCCGAGTACATCATGCTGATGCACTATCTGGACGAGATCGACGAGCCGCTGCAGGCGCGCATTGCCGAGTCGGTCCGCCGGCTGCAGGGCGAGGACGGCGGATTCCCGCTGTTCTGGGGCGGCCGGTTCGACGTCAGCGCCACCACCAAGGCCTACCTGGCGCTGAAGCTGGCCGGAGACGAGACCACGGCGCCGCATATGGTGCGGGCGCGGCAGGCGATCCTGTCGGCGGGCGGCGCGGCGCGCTGCAACGTCTTCACGCGGATCGCGCTGGCCCTCTTCGGCCAGGTGCCGTGGCGCGCCGTGCCGGTGATGCCGGTCGAGATCATGCTGCTGCCGCGGTGGTTCCCCTTCCACCTCAGCAAGGTCTCGTACTGGTCGCGCACCGTGATCGCGCCGCTGCTCGTGCTGATGGCGCTGAAGCCGCGTGCCAAGAACCCGCGCAACGTCTCGATCGCCGAACTGTTCATCGTGCCCCCCGATGAGGAGCGGCATTATCTCCGGACCGTCGGCAAGAGCATCTGGGGCGTGGTTTTCCGCTGGGTCGACAGCGTCCTGCGCTGGGCCGAGCCGATGATGCCGCGCCGTACCCGCAAGACGGCGATCGACCGTTCCGTCGCCTTCTTCACGGAGCGGCTCAACGGCATGGACGGGCTGGGCGCGATCTTCCCGGCGATGGCCAATGCCGTGATGGCGATGGAAGCGCTCGGCACCGCCAAGGATGATCCGCGCCTGGTCACTGCCAAGGCGGCGCTGCGGCGCCTGATCATCGACGACAAGTCGACCGGTGGCGTGCTGGTGCAGCCTTGCGTGTCGCCGATCTGGGACACCGGCCTCGCCGCCCATGCGATGCTCGAGGTGGCGGATGTCCGCGATCTCGGCGGCACGGCATCGGCGGCACGGCGCGCCGCGGCGGCGGCGAATCGCTGGCTCGTGAGCAAGCAGGAACTGGAGGTCGTCGGCGACTGGGCCGATCGACGGCCAGGCGTCCGGCCGGGCGGCTGGGCCTTCCAGTACGCCAACGCGCATTACCCTGATGTCGACGACACCGCGGCCGTCGTGCTGGCGATCGACCGGGCCGGTGATCCGGCCCACAAGGACAGCATCAGCCGCGCCGTCGAATGGGTCGTCGGCATGCAGTCGAAGAACGGCGGCTGGGGCGCCTTCGACGCCGATAACGAGCACTACTACCTGAACTACATCCCCTTCGCCGATCACGGGGCGCTGCTCGATCCGCCGACGGCCGACGTGACGGCACGCTGTGTGTCGATGCTGGCACAGGCCGGCATGGCGCGGGGCGACAAGGCGCTCGACCAGGCCGTTGCCTATCTCTGGCGCGAGCAGGAGCCGGACGGGTCCTGGTACGGACGCTGGGGCACCAATTATGTCTACGGCACGTGGTCGGTGCTGAATGCGCTCAACGCGGCCGGCGAGAGCCACGCGCATCCCGGCTTCGCGAAGGCCGTCGACTGGCTGGCCGCGCGGCAAAGGCCGGACGGCGGCTGGGGCGAGGACGGCATCAGCTACTATGACGGCCATCACGGCGAGGGCAGCGTCTCGACCGCCTCGCAGACCGCCTGGGCGGTGCTCGGCCTGATGGCGGCCGGGCGGGTCGATCATCCGGCCGTGGCCCGCGGCATCGAGTTCCTGCTGTCGACCAGGCAGGAGCACGGGCTGTGGGACGAGGAAACCTTCACGGCGGTGGGATTCCCGCGCGTCTTCTATCTCCGCTACCACGGCTATCGCGCGTACTTCCCGTTGCTGGCGCTGGCCCGCTTCCGCAACCTGAAGAACGGAAACTCGAAGCTCGTCCTTCACGGCATGTGACGTGGCCTCACCCCATCTCGGTGTGCTGACCGGCATCCGCGCGGAAGCCGATCTGCTGATCCGTCACCTGCCGCGGGATCTCCCGGTCACCATCTATCTATCCGGCGCGCGGCCGCTTCAGGCGCGTGCGCGGGCCGAGGCGCTGGCGGAGGCCGGCGCCACCCATCTCCTCAGCTTCGGCTATGCCGGCGGGCTCGATCCCGCGCTGCAGCCGGGACTCCTGCTCGTGCCGCGATTCGTGACGGCGCCGGACGGCACGACCTACCCGGCCGACGGCGATTGGCTCGGCCGTGCGCTCGATGCGTTTCAGGGGCTCCAGCCGCTTGCGGCCGGGCATCTCGGCGTCGACCAGGCGATCGTCGATGCGGAGGGCAAGGCGACCGCATTCCTGCGCTCCCGCGGCGCCCGCGCGGTCGACATGGAGAGCCATGTCCTGGCCGAGGCGGCGCAGCGCCGCGCCCTGCCCTTCCTCGCCATCCGGGTCATCCTCGATTCGGCCGAACACGCGCTGCCGCCGGCCGCACTCAAGAGCGTGACGGCGAAGGGCGACGTCAGCCTGTTGCGGCTGATGGCGTCGCTGGCCGCGAATCCCATGCAGATCGGCGGGCTGAACCGATTGGCGAAGGCCCAGCGGGCGGCGGCGCGAGGGCTCCTAGGCTGCTGCCGCCGAGCCGGGCTCGCCGGGTTTGGCGTGCGCTAGCTTCGCCATCGCCGCCTGGACGTGGTCGGAGAACACGTATTCCGCCGGCCGCTGGCCGTCGAGCGGGATGTCCGCGACCATCGGTCCGTCGAGCCGCGGGCCCTTGACCCCCAGGGCCACCATCTTCCAGGGCCGCCGCACCGAATCCTCGACCGCCGTCGCCTCATAGCCGGAGTGCACCATGCAGTTGGCGCATTTCTCATAATTCCCGGTGCCGTAACTGTCCCAGTCGGTGGTCTCCATGAGCTCCTTGAAGCTCTTGGCATAGCCTTCGCCGACGAGATAGCAGGGCCGCTGCCAGCCGAAATAGTTGCGCGTGGGATTGCCCCACGGCGTGCAGTGGTAGGACTGGTTGCCGGCCAGGAAATCGAGGAAGAGGCCTGACTGGCTGAACTCCCAGCCCTTGCCCTTGCCGAGGCGGAAGATGTCGCGGAAGAGCTGCTTCGTGCGCTGCCGGCTGAGGAAATGCTCCTGGTCGGGCGCCCGTTCGTAGGCGTAGCCCGGCGACACGGTCATCGCGTCGACGCCCATCGCCTTGACCGCGTCGAAGAAGGCGGCGACCTTCTCCGGCACCGCGTTCGAGAAGAGCGTGCAGTTGATGTTGACGCGGAACCCGGCCGCCTTGGCCTTCCGGATCGCAGCGACGGCGCGGTCGTAGACGCCTTCCTGGCTTACCGCACCGTCATGCTCCTCGCGCTCGCCGTCGAGATGGACCGACCACGTGAAATACGGGCTGGGCTTGTAGTCGCCCATCTTCTTCTCGAGCAGCAGCGCGTTGGTGCAGAGATAGACGAACTTCTTGCGCGCCACGATCGCGGCCGCGATCTCCGGCATCTCGCGATGGAGCAGCGGCTCGCCGCCGGCGATCGAGACGACCGGCGCGCCGCACTCGTCGACGGCTTCGAGGCATTCGGCGACCGACAGGCGCTGGTTCAGGATCGGATCGGGATAGTCGATCTTGCCGCAGCCCGCGCAGGCAAGGTTGCAGCGGAACAGCGGCTCGAGCATCAGGACGAGCGGATAGCGCTTCCGGCCCACCAGGTGCTGCTTGACGATATAGGCCCCGACCCGGACCTGTTGAAGAAGCGGAACCGCCACAGTCATCCCCTGATTCGAAAGGGTCGAAACATTTGATTAACCCAACTGCTTAACCCAGCGGGCGCCGCCGCGCAATCGCCCGCGGCAGCGACATGAACGCATCCAATGCTCCGAGAGTTGCGGAGGCTAGCTCTTTTGTCATGCGCTGGCGAGAGTCGGAATCTACCCAAGCCCGGCCGAATATCGGCTTCGACAGCCTGCTCCGCCGCCGAGCCGTTCATCGAAGTATGGATGGATGACCGGCCCCAGGGTGTGCCTCCACGGGCAACGCCGCTGCGGTATTGGCGGACCTTGCCGAAGTCCATTGAAAGGGCTGCCGCACATTCCGGAGCGTCATGCCGGGACCGCCGCTTCGGCGAGTTCGGGCGGCATCTTGAAGCGGACGTTCTCCTCGACACCGGACAGCACCTCGATCTCGTCCGCACCCAGCTCGCGGAGCCGGTCGACGAGCTGCTGCACCAGCCGCTCGGGCGCCGAGGCGCCGGCGGTGACGCCCACCGACTCGACGCCGTCGAGCCAGGCCGGATCCAGCGCCGAGGCATCGGCGACAAGGTAGGAGCGGACCCCCATCTCGGTCGCGATCTCCCGCAGCCGGTTGGAGTTCGAGCTGTTCTGCGCGCCCACCACCAAGATCACGTCGACGATGCTGGCGAGGTCGTGGACCGCGCGCTGCCGGTTCTGCGTCGCGTAGCAGATGTCCTTGGTGTCGGGGCCGACGATGGTCGGGAACCGCACCTTCAAGGCTTCGATGACGCTGCGCGTGTCGTCGACCGAAAGCGTGGTCTGCGTGACATAGGCGAGATGGCCGGGGTCGCGGACGGTCAGCTCCGCCACGTCCTCCGGCGTCGCCACCAGGTAGACCATGCCGTCGATGCGGCCCATCGTGCCCTCGACCTCGGGATGGCCGGCATGGCCGATCAGCACGATGTCGCGGCCGCCGCGTGCATAGCGCTGCGCCTCGTGGTGGACCTTGGAGACCAGCGGGCAGGTCGCGTCGATCACCGGCAGTGCCCGCAGCGCCGCATCATCCTCGACCTTCTGCGAGACGCCGTGGGCGCTGAAGACCGTGATGCCGCCCGCGGGGATCTCGTCCAGCTCGTCGACGAACCGGGCGCCCTTGGCCTTCAGATCCTCGACGACGTGGCGGTTGTGGACGATCTCATGGCGCACATAGACGGGCGCGCCATATTTCTCGAGCGCCCGCTCCACGATCTCGATCGCGCGTTCCACGCCG
This sequence comes from Allostellaceae bacterium, assembly GCA_035308865.1. Lineage (GTDB taxonomy): Bacteria > Pseudomonadota > Alphaproteobacteria > ATCC43930 > CGMCC-115725 > DATGFU01. The sequence goes on from DATGFU010000102.1 coordinate 8,238, forward strand.
GCACAGAAGCCGCGCGGCTTCGCCAGGATAACCTTCATTCGTCCAGAGCCTCGGACATCGCTGCTGGCCGCGACCCTAACACGCGGCGGAGGCCCACGGCAAATCGGGTCGGGCATGCGAAAGCGAGCGTTGGACGAGCGCTCGCGAATTGGGGAGGTGAAAGTACATCGGCTCGCTGCCTAGCTGCTGTAGCTGCCCATCGGCTATAGTTGTCTCATAAATCGTAACGACATCATCGCCCGGTTGCGGGAGAAGGAGGCTGCGCTGCGTGCCCGTGGCGTAGCACTCGCCGCGCTGTTCGGCTCGCGGGCGCGGGACGATCACCGCTCCGACAGCGATACCGACATTATGATCGAGTGCGATCCCGAGGGGCGCGTGACCGTCTATGGTTACGCCGCGCTCAAGGATTACATCGCCGGGCTCTTCGATGGACCGGTGGATGTCGTGGACCGCGACCGACTCAAGCCTCATATCCGCCGTAGCGCCGGCGCGTAGACGATCTACGCCTTTTGACGCAGAAGCAACATGGCGCCGGCTTGACGGGCGCGTGGGTGATCGAATGCGACCGAAGTCACGAAACCCAGCGGGTCGCAGTCATCGTACGTTTACCTGATCGCAATTTATGTGATTCGTGTCGGCCTTCGCGGTGATCATGGCGGGCTGTCTGCACGTCTGATCGTCAGGACAGAAAACCCGCCGCCTCCCGCCGCGCAGGTCAAGCTACCCGCATAGGGCCGGCACCCCCAGACACCGGCAGGCAGACCCATTTTTCGCCAATTCCGACCGCCATCGGTCGTGTAGAGAATGGCACCGCCGGTCTCTGTGGATCCCTCTTGGCCATCCGATTCTTCCAACTGCGTGATGAAGCCGATCTCATCGTCGATGAACCGGACGCCAGTGAACGATTTCTCGGCCATTCGGAATGTCGTCTGAAAGGCTGGTGCCCAGGTCGCTCCTCCATCCGTTGTCTTCGCTATGATCGCGCCTCCGCTAATATCGCCGAGGGGAAACGAATGCTTACTCGTCATTAGCCATCCGATACGACCATCGTCGAGACTCAGATCATCGACTTCATACTCGCAGTGTTCTGTCGCCCCCGCATTGGGCGGCACATCAATCTGCGCCTGCTCCCAATGCTGGCCCGCGTCCGACGTTCGGAAGACGGCAATCCCGTGTTGAAGGCATCCCGCCAGCACCCCATGACGAACGCTGTCGAATGCCATGCGTCCGGCCGCAAAGCCCTCGGGAAGCGGCGTCTCGTTCCAATGGAGCCAATGATCGGTCGTACTGAGGAGAGATTCCCGATTCGTCGCGGCGTTGAAGCTGTAAGCCAGTCCCGCGCCCGCTCCGAAATATTGGATGCCGCGCACGAACAGATCTCGCAATGGTAGCCGTCGCCAGTGCTCACCGCCGTCGCTTGTCTCAAGCAGCCTCTGCTCTGCAGCAACGATATCGGCAATCATGATCCAGCCTTCGCGCCGGCTCAGAAAAGAGAGCTTCGGCGGAATGTTGTGCTGGTAGCTGGACGGAATTTCCGCCCATGTATTCCCGCCGTCCCGCGTGTGCAGGATCGAATAGTCGCCGGTCCCGGTCTCCCCAGGGGGCGTGTACCCAATCGCCCACGCTTCGTCCGCGGCGACGTAGCGGACATCGCTCAGAGTCGACGCCGTCTTGCAGTTGCGACAGATGCTCTGCGTCCAAGACAGTGTGAACGGAAGGTTCGCCGGTTCGATCGTGCGCGGGCTTGCCGGCCTCGCCACACCCAGGAGGGAAACGAGAACGAGCGAGATTGCAATCGACGGCCGGAGCACTGGCAGCTGTTCCCGGAAGGTCATTTTTAGCTACGGGTTCTTCTACCGCAATCTGGCAATGGCGGCACGCGCCAGTTGACAAGCTAGGCAGTCGCTCCCTTCTCCCAGAAGGAGATAGAGGACAACGCGCGCTACGGCGAAATGTGGCTCATCCAAAGCAATCTGTGCGACTTCGTCGCAGCGCTTGCAGCGCATTTCCATAAGTTCACGGCCGTTCATACCGCCGTTCGACCGCTTGATAGCATGCCTTTTGCGGACTGCCGAGCACGGGGACAAGGTGCCGGTCGCAGAGCGCCTTCACCGGTGCCACATCCGGCCATGCGACGTCGTCGAGCACGACGAACCCGCCTGGCGCGATCACGCACAGCGAGAGCGCGAGGTCGCAAAGCGGGTTCAGCCCCTCGTGGTTGCCGTCGATGAAGACGAGGCCGAACTTCTTGCCGCCGCTGATGATAGCCTGCAGACCGGCTCGGCTCTCCTGTCGGTTGAGGTAGACCTCGAGGCCGCAGCGGGCGTAAAGCTCGCATGCCTTTGCCATGACGTAAGGCGTGCTGTTCTTGACGACGGTCTCCCCACCCCAGGGCAGGGTCTCGACATAGCCCTGATCGAAATAGGGATCGAGACAGACTATCCGCCCCAGCACCCCGCGTCGCCGGAGCGCGGAGGCGAAGACGATTGTCGACACGCCCATGAACGAACCGATCTCGAGGTAGTCGGTCGGCCCCTTGAGCGCCATCGCCTCCACAGCAGCATCGACCCAGAGGAACCCCTCGAGGCTGATCGTTTCGCTGAGCCCTTGCCGCGTCCCGTAAACGGCCGCGATCTCGGCCAGCAGGCTTTCCCGCTCATCCAGGAGCGCTTCACGGCTGGGGGCCATCGGTCCAGCTCTCTCGGTGAGGTCCGGCGGACATTCGACGGATCATAGCATCCTGCGGCAAGCCCCGGCGCATCCCGATTGCTCCGACGCGGTGAAGGCGTGCAACCATGGCGCGGACGAACCTCTCGGACATGGGAGCATCCCATGCTGAGAGTCATCGACCCGGCCGCCAGGTTCGACGATCACAGGCCCCATCTAGGGCGAACCGGCGCGCAGCTCGATGTTTCGGTCTTCCGCTCCGGCAACTCGGGCGCGGAGGGAGACGACACCAGCATCTCCCGGCTACCCGGCAAACCTGCCTTAGCGGCGGCAGAGCCCCGGCCGGTCAGGCAGCCAGGCGATCGATGACGGCGTCGAGCATCGCGTCGCAGCGAGCGAGCTGGTCGGCGGTGACGTACTCGTCCGCCTTATGGCCCTGGGCCATCGAGCCGGGGCCGCAGAGGACCGCCGGCACGCCCAAGACCTCGCGATAGAGCCCGGCCTCGGAACCGAAGGCGACGGCCGAGGTTCCGGCGGCGCCGGCCAGCGCTGCCGCCAGCCGCACCGACTCGTCGTCGGCCGGGGCGAGGCCGGGATATTGGTTCACCGTCTCGATCTCGATCGCGGCCTCGGGAAAACGGTCGCGCATGGCGCGCACGATCGCTGCCGCGTCGGCAGCGACGCCGTCGAGCAGCCGCGCCGGATCGTCGGCGGCCAGCGTGCGGAATTCGAAATCGACGGTGCAGCGTCCGGGCACGATGTTGAGCGCCGTGCCGCCCTCGATCCGTCCGACATGGATGGTCGAGAACGGCACGTCGAAGCCGGGATCGCGCGTGCCGTCGCAGGCGAGTGCCGTCTGCCGCCGCCGCAGCCGGTCGATCAGGTCGACGGCGAGATGGATCGCGTTGAGCGCGGTCGGCGCCGCGGCGGAATGCGCCTCCCGGCCGCGGCAGGTGGCGCGGAGCGCCGTCTTGCCCTTGTGTCGGGTGACCACCTCCATTCCGGTCGGCTCGCCGACGATGCAGAGCGCAGGGCGGAGATCTCGGCGCTTCAGCTCGTCGAGCAGCGGCCGCACGCCGACGCAGCCGATCTCCTCGTCATAGGAGAAGGCGAGATGCAGCGGCCGGGCCAGCTTCCGCCTTGCGGCGAGCGCGGCGGCGCGGAGGGACGCGGCGAGGAAGCCCTTCATGTCGGCGGTGCCGCGGCCGTAGAGCCGATCTTGCGCCTTGCGCAGGCGGAAGGGATCAGACGACCACGCCTGACCGTCCACCGGCACGACATCGGTATGGCCGGAGAGGATGATGCCGCCGGGAACCGGGGAGCCGATCACCGCACAAAGACTGGCCTTCCGCCCGCTCTCGTCCGGCACCAGGGTAAGGGCTGCGCCGAGCGGCGCCAGCCGGGCCTGCACGAAGCGCACGAGGTCGAGGTTGGAGTCGCGGCTGACGGTCGGGAAGGCAACGAGCTTCTCCAGCAGGTCGACGGTCGCAGGCCGGGTCTTAGCCATTCGAGTCACCGCAGCCAGGAGCGGCAGGCTTGCCGGCGAAGCGGTCCTTGATCCAGCGCAGCTGATCCGGCGTCGAGTTGGTCATGGTCGGGTCGTGGTCGAGCCCGGGATAGACCTTGAAATCGACCGGGATCCCCGCCTTGCAGGCCTTGGCGACGGTGGCGCGCACCGATTCGACCGGCACGGTCTTGTCGCCGTCGCCGGTAATCACCAGCAGCGGACCGAAGATCGGGCGCTCGCCGAGCGCGTTCTCGGCGAGAAACTGCTGGACCGAGGGATCCTGATCCCAGCCGGGCCTGAGCTGTGGGCCCTTGTCGGCGAGCGCCACGGCATAGGCGTAGAACCAGCAGCCCTTGGAGGTGACGTCGTCGTACTTGGCGAGCGCCGCGTCGGCGAGCATCGATGACGGCTTGAACTCGGGGAAACGCGCATGGACCCCGTAGGCCATGAAGCGGAGGTAGAATCCCGCATCGGCCGAACCGCCCATGCGCTCGAGAATGGCGTGGAGATCGGCCGCGCCCGCGACAGAGACGGCGCCGAGATAGTCAGGATCCTTGATCCCGGCCTCGGCCTCGGCGACGCCCCAGGCGGTCAGGCCGCCCTGGTTGTGCCCGTCCACCACCCATTTCCGGCCGAGACGCGGCACCGCCGCGCGGGCAGCCGGGATCGCATCGATCACGTCGTGGACCTGGGCCGGCTTCGAGACATACTGGTGCGGCCCGGCGGTTCCGAGCCCGGCATAATCGGTCGCGACCACGGCGAACCCCGCCTCCACCATCGGGAAGAGGCCCTCGTCGCCGTAGTACACGTCCTTCATGGTCGACGGGCCGCAGATGCGGGCCACGCCGGTGGTGCCGTGCGCCCAGGCGATGACCGGCCAGCCGGTCTCCGGCGGCACGCCGCGCGGGATCAGGACGACGCCCGAGGTCGCGACGTCGCCGCCGGTGGCGTTCTGCGAATGGTAGAGGATGCGGACCGCCGAGGCGCCGCGCGGCAGGGCATAGTCGTCGGCCGGCTCGGAGCGGATCAGCTCGCCCGGCTTGCCCAGCGGCAGCGGCGACGGAACGTCGTAGAATGTCGACGGCGGGAGCCGGTCCTCCTGCTCCATCGCCAGCGCCTCCGCCGGCGTTTTCGGCAGCGCCTGCGCGGCAGCGCTCGCCGCCGAGAGGCAAGCGGCGAGCGCCAGCCAGAACGTGCTGCGCATCCTCTTCTCCCTATGTCACTCGGCGGTTCCGTACGCCCTCAGTCCCGCCGGGGCGCCGCAATCGACGATCGCCCGCTCGACCAGCGTCGCACGGTAGGCGCGCAGCGAGACCTCGTTCAAGGGCTCCCGCCGCAGGCGGGCGATCTCCGCGGCGTCGAACGGCGCGGTGCCGGAAGGTGTGCTGGCGCCCCCCAGCGTGAAGGCGACGAAGTTCATCACCGCGGCGAGATCGTCGTCTCCCACCAGCGACAGCGCCACGCCCGGCACCCGGACGAGATAGTCGCGGCCCTCTTGCAGGCAGAGGAAACCGCCGACCTGGCCGCGCAGCGCCGGCACGACCGCGGGCGGCGAGACGCCCTCCAACCCGTGGCAGCCGGCACAGCGCATCGCGTAGACCGTCTGGGCATGGCCAAGCGCCGGCGTCTCGGCACCCGCCGCTCCCGCCCAGGCCAGCACCAGGAGCGCGGCAGCAAATCTCATCCGGCGAGGCCCACCAGCACCGCCGAAGAGCAGTGGAACATCATGTTCGGCGCCCCCAGGCACCAGATGATGTCGCCGTTCGATTGCGGCCGGTAGGTCGGCAGCTCGCCGTCGGTGCCGGAGCAGCCGCAGCGGCCGCACGCATCCTTGCCGCAGCAGTCGCGGTAGGCGATGAGGTACGCCTTGCCGTCCTCCGGGTTGAGGCAGGTGCCGACCCAGGAGGTCGGCGACGGAACCGTCCCCGGCGGGCAGGTGTGCAGCCCGCCGCCGCAGCAGCTGCAGAGATTCCCGTCCATGGCGCAGTAGCGCCAGTAGTCGCACTTCGTCGGGTCCTTGGTCTGGGCCTTGCGAGCGAACTCGGTCCGGGCGTCCGTAGCCGCCGCGGCACGCTGCACCGGCAGCAGCGGCAGCGCAGGCGCCGCGACGAGCCAACCGCCCAGCCGCGCCAGCAGGCTGCGCCGCGACGCCAGCCGCCGCGTCAGGCGCTCGCTCGTGCGGTCGAGCAGGGTCATGGGCCCGCCTTATCTCTACGACAGAGCGAACACCCCTCCCCCCATCCCTCTCCCGCAAGGGGAGGGGGTGCGATCTTCTCCCCCTCCCCTTGCGGGAGAGGGATGGGGGGAGGGGTTGCCTCTGCCACGTGCCGGCAAGGAAGGGGCATCGCTACTCACCCTCGACGGTCATGAGCAGGTACCCGTCGTCGCCCAGCGTCTTGTCCTGGTGCAGCACCTTGCCGGTGGCGAGGTCGATCGCGGTCAGCGTGCCCGTCGTCTCGGCCAGCGTGTAGAGCAGCGGCTTCGCCTCCTGCGTCACGGCGATCGAGTTGGCCGGCGTCGCCAGCTTGATGCGCCGGACGAGCGTCTGGCGGCCGGCGTCGAGCTCCCACACCTCCGTGCCCGTCTCCTTGTGGGTCCACGCCGCGCCCTCGTGCATCAGCACGAAGAGATGGTCGTCGCCCTTGTGCAGCGCCGCCAGCTGCCAGCCGCCCGGCCGCCACAGCTTGCGCTGCAGATCCATCCCGGGCGTCGGGAGGCCGGCCGTCGCCGCGATCGACCACGGCTTCTGGACGATCGGGTTGGGGCCGAGCTTGGCGAGGTAGACCTGGCCGGCATAGGAGATGAACCAGGCAACGCCGCGCTCGCGGTCGGTCGGGCTGTGCTCGAACACCGGATCGGTCTCGGGCGCGTTGAAGGGCGCCGTGTGCGTGATCGCCGGCTTCATCGCCCCGTCGAAGGTGACGCTCGCCAGCGACCCGTCGTAGCAGAGCGAGGCGAAGCCGCGATTGCCCCAGGCATAGACGAGCGTGCAGCCCGGCACCTCGATCGTGGCCGCGACCTGGCGCGCGTCCGGCTCGACCACCTTGACCGAGCCGGCCGGCTCGCTGTCGTAGACATAGACGTAGCGCCCGTCGGCGCTCACATCCGCATCCGGCCGCTTGGTCGAGACCAGCGCCCGGCTCGGCAGCGGGATCTCGGCGGTAATGGTGAGCGTCGCCGGATCGTAGAGCGTCAGCAGATCCTGCCGGTCGCCGCGATTGCCGCGCGTCCAGATCGTCTCGGCGACGGCGTCCCAGCGGCCTTTCGGATCAACCAGGAAATTGGCGTAGAAGGCGGCCGGGATCATGCCCTTGAAGGCGAGCGTGTCGCCATCCGCCACCCAGACGCGCCCGTCCTTGGCGTGGTTCCAGGCGACGTCCCAGAGATAGAGCCGCCGCGGCGTGGCCGGGGCGAGCGTCGCCACGTCGAGCCCCTCGGCGACCGGCACCGGCGGCGGTGCGGCGGCGATGCAGCACAGGGCGGCGAGCGCCAACGCCGCACATTCGACTACCCGCCGCATGGGTGTCCCCCGCGTAAGTCATTCTCACCATTGGTATAGGCGGTCGCACGACGAACGGGGAGCCCCAAATATCGAGTGGCAGTGCACGCTCTGAGGATCGGCGCTTTCGGAAAGACGATCACCTCGTTATGTTAGGTTGATGAAGAAGCAAGCAACTTCCTAAGCTCACATGCCGATCTTCCCTTCCCCGACGTTCCCGCTCCTCTTCCAGACGGCAGCCGCGCTTGCGATCATGCTTTCGGCGGCAACGGCACGCGCCGAGACCGATTGTCGATTGAAGCTCATTGCTTCCGCCCCGGCGACCCTGGAGCCGCCGGCCGAAATATTGCTCGCCGTCTCGATGGACGGGCTTCCGACCAAGATGCTGCTCGATACCGGCGCCTCGACGAGCTTCATCGACCCAACGATTGTCGGCGTCCTCAAGCTTCCCATCAAGGGAACGACCGCCCTGGGCGTTGGGATCGGCGGCGCGTTTTCAATGGCCACCGCCCGTGTGGCCGAACTGAAGGTAGGCTCCGCCGTCAGCAGGGATCAGGACTTCGTTATCAAGCCATTCCATAAGGACGAGCCCATCGCTCCCTACAGCGGTATTTTCGCTGCTGACTATCTAAGCAATTACGACGTTGAGCTCGACCTTGGCGAAGGCAAAGTCAATCTCTTCTCGCATGATCATTGCCAAGGTAAGGTAGTGTATTGGGACAATTCGTTCTATGAAACGCCGATACGGGTCGATAGACAAAACCACATCATGCTCGACGTTGATATCAATGGAGCCACCGTAAGCGGAGGACTTGATACCGGCGCCTCAATGACCTTCCTCAAGGCGAGTACGGCCGAACAACTCCTTGGCAAGGACGCGCTTGCAGCCGACCCGGTCACAACGTCCGGCGGATTGGGAGGCCCGACCGCCGCAAGACTCCATCGCTTCAGTACAGTCGCGTTTGGCGGAATCAAGCTCAACAACTGGGCCGTCAGCATTTGGGAGGATCGGGCGAAACCCGGCGCCTCGACCTCCCCGCCTGCCATGGCGCCGATGAGCCATATCCGGCTGCAGACCAAGCAAGCCACCGCGGATCTGCCGGACACGATAATCGGAATGGATGTGATCAGGAATTTCCGGATGTTCATCGCCTATAGCGATTCGAAGATATATTTCACGCCACTGGCTGCTCCCATCGCCGCAGTCAAGCCTGCGCCCCAGCAGCCGGCAAGTTCGGCGCCTCAGCAGGAACCAGCGGTCGACGACTCCGGCAAGACGCCGGAGGAAGAACGAAATGTTGGGCTGATGTATCAAACTGGCCGCGGCACGCCGATCGATTACGGCCAGGCCCTGAAATGGTACACGCTCGCGGCAGGGCACGGCGATGCTGCAGCCATGAATCAACTCGGGCAAATGAATGAAAAAGGGCTTGGCAGCCCGACCAACTATTCAGAAGCCATGAAATGGTACATGAAGGCGGCGGATGCCGGGAACGCTCCAGCGGAAAACAATATCGGGCTCCTGTACTTCCACGGGAAGGGTGTGGAGAAAGACGGAGCCGCCGCGCTCGCATGGTTCCGCAAGGCAGCAGATCAGGGATCTGCGGTCGGCGAATTCGATGTCGGCTCCAGCTACGAGACCGGCAGCGGGGTTTCCATCGACCTCGATCAGGCGATGACCTGGTATCGCAAGGCGGCGGATCACGGATATGCCGCGGCGAAGGCAAGGATCGGCAGCTTCTACGCCGCCGGCAAGTCGATCGCCAAGGACTGCGCCGAGGCGCACCGCTGGCTCCAGGATGCGGCGGCAGCCGGCGATCAGGGAGCAAAGTCCCAGCTCAAGGCGAACAAGGACTGTAGCTGGTAGGACGATCTCACCCGTTAGAACCGCCTCGCCGCGACGGGATGCCCGATCCGCCTTTTCCTTCCCCCCTTCTCCATCTCCCCCTACAGTCGCGCGCACCCGTTGCATGCCGAGACCCTCATGACAGCCACCACCGACAGCACCTTCAGCGCCGCGGCGCACGAGCCGCAGATGAAGCGGGCGCTCGGCGTGGGGCACCTGACGGCGATCGGCATCGGTGCCATCGTCGGGGCCGGACTGTTCTCGCTGACCGGCCAGGCCGCGGCGTTTCATGCCGGTCCGGCGGTCATCCTGTCGTATCTCCTCGCCGCCATTCCCGCGGGGCTGACCGGGCTCTGCTACGCCGAATTGGCCGCGATGTTTCCCGCCTCGGGCAGCTGCTACACCTACACTCGCAAGGCCGCAGGCGATTTCGCCGCCTGGGTGATCGGATGGACGCTGATCCTCGAATTCGGCGTCGCCGCGGCGACCGTCGCGACGAGTTTCTCCGGCTACACCAACTCGCTTTTGGGCAATTGGGGCATCCAGCTGCCCCCAATGCTCCTCAACGGGCCGCTGGCCACAGGCGACGGCGTCGTGCCGGGCCTGATCAACCTGCCGGCCGTCGCGATCATCACCGCCTGCTCCCTGCTGCTGCTGCGCGGCATCACCGAATCGGCCTGGGTCAACACGCTCATCGTCATCGTCAAACTGGTCATCATCGTCGGTCTGGTCGGTCTCGGCCTCGCCTGGGTCAAGCCAGAGAACTATGTCCCGTTCATCCCGCCGAATGCCGGGACCTTCGGCGTGTTCGGGTGGAGCGGCGTGCTTCAGGCGACCGGCATCATCTTCTTCTCGTATATCGGCTTCGAGACGGTGTCCTGCGCCGCCCAGGAGACGCGCAACCCGCAGCGCGACATGCCGCTCGGCATGCTGGCCTCCCTGCTCATCTGCGCGGTGCTCTACGTCGCCTTCTCGGCGATACTGGTCGGGCTGGTGCCTTACACGCAATTGACCGGCGACGCCCCCGCCTCGACCGCGCTCGCGGCGACGCCATATCACTGGGCGCTCACCTTGGTCGATGTCGGCATTCTCGCGGGCAACACCACGTCGGTGCTGACCGCGCTCTACGGCCAGTCGCGCATCTTCGTCGTGATGGCGGCGGACGGCATGTTGCCGCGAAGCCTCGCGTCGATCCACCCGCGCTGGCGTACGCCCTGGATCAGCATCATCCTGTTCTGGATCTTCACCGGCGCGCTCGCCGGGTTTCTGCCCCTGGAGATGCTCGGCGACACGACCTCGATCGGCACGCTCTTCGCGTTCGCGGCCGTGGCCGCCTGTGTCCTGATCCTGCGCCGCACCCGGCCTGATGCGCCGCGGCCCTTCCGCGTCCCGCTCGTGCCGCTGGTTCCGGGGGCCGCGATCGTCTCCTGCCTCGGACTGATCGCCTTCCTCGAGCCCTGGGCCTGGGCGCGCCTCCTCGGGTGGCTCGCCCTCGGACTCGTGGTCTGGTTCACCCGGCCGCTCTGGCAGA
>DATGFU010000103.1:0-1545 GCA_035308865.1 Allostellaceae bacterium
TTGTGGTGACCGGCCTGCTCTGGGTCTGGTTCGTCAATCTCTACAACTTCATGGACGGGATCGACGGGATCACCGGCGCGCAGACGATCGTGCTGGGGATCGGCGTCGCCGCCGCCACGTTCTGCGCCGGCGACCAGCAGAGCGGCGGCCTCTTCCTCGGCCTCTCGCTGGCCGCGGTGGCGATGGGGTTCCTGCCGTGGAACTGGCAGCCGGCGAAGCTCTTCCTCGGCGATGTCGGCTCGGTGCCTCTGGGTTTCGTGACCGGCTGGCTGCTGCTGGGCCTGGCCGGGCGCGGCCATTGGGCGCCGGCGGCGATCCTGCCGCTCTACTATCTCGCCGACGCGACGCTCACCCTGCTGCACCGGGCGCTGCGGCTGCGGCCGATCTGGCGGGCGCACCGCGAGCATATCTACCAGCAGGCGGTCCAGCTCGGCCGCTCCCATGCCGCCGTCGTCATCCGCGTGCTCGCGGCCAACCTCGCGCTGATCCTGCTGGCGGTGATCGCCTCGGTCTGGCCGGTGACGGGACCGTTCGCGCTCGTGGGCGGGCTCGCGGTGGTGGCGCTCCTGATGATGCACCTGCTCCGCCGGGCCGATTCGGCACCGCTCGACGAGGCGGATCCAACTTGAAGCGGCCGGGTATTGGCCGTACATTGAGCCCATGAGACATGCAGCGCCCAAGGCGGCGCCGAAACCCGGTCGCGCGCGGGCGCAGCGCCTGGAGACGAGAGTGACCGCGGAACAGAAGACCCTCATCGAGCGCGCCGCCGCCCTCGAGGGTCGGACCGTGACCGATTTCGTCTTGACGAGCGTGCAGCAGGCGGCGCGGCGCGCCATCGAGGAGCACCAGCGGATCGATCTCTCGATTCGCGACAGCGAGGCGGTCGTCGAGGCGCTGCTCGATCCGAAGCCGGTCAACGACCGCCTGCGCGATACCGTCCGCCGCTATCGCGAAGCGACCGGCGTCTGACATTTGGCCGCCGGCGCGACGCCCCGCGTCGAGCCTCTCGGCCCCCAGCACGGCCGCGTCTCCTTTGCGAGCGGCGTCGAGCCGCTCGATCGGTACCTCCGTACCCAGGCCGGGCAGGACGCCCGCAAACGCATGGCGGCGCCCTTCGTGCTCGTCCTGCCGGGTGGCGCGCTCGGCGGATACTATACGCTCTCGGCAACGGCGCTGCGCTTGGCCGAGTTCCCGGACGACGTCGCCCGCAAGCTGCCGCGCTATCCGCTGGTGCCGGCGACGCTGCTCGGCCGGCTCGCCGTCGACGGGCGCTTCCGGGGTAGAGGCTACGGCCGCTTCCTGCTCGCCGATGCGCTGTTCCGTGCGCTGCGGAGCGAGATCGCGTCCTTCGCGGTGATCGTCGACGCCAAGGACGAGGCGGCGCGCCGGTTCTACGAGCGCGAGAGCTTCCTGCCGCTGGCAGATGAGCCGATGAAGCTTTTCCGGCCGATGGCCGACATCGCGAAGCTGTTCGGATAGGAGCGGTGCCGCCGGCCCCGCTTGATCCCCCGGAGACCCCGCACTATCGTCCGCGCGCAATGAATT
>DATGFU010000104.1:0-13399 GCA_035308865.1 Allostellaceae bacterium
GCCGAGGCGCCGGACTGCACGACCTCGAGCAGATCCTCCTGCGTCACCACCGGCGAGAAGCGCAACACCGGCAGCGCCACCGGGTCGGCATCGGCGATGAGGCGGAGGGCGAGGTCGTGCGGCAGCAACTGGCTCGCCTGCAGCGCCTCGGCGATGGCCTCGCGCACCTTGATCGAGGCATGACCGCCGAGATGGCGCAGCACGGTCTCGGCGACCGCTTGCTCGCCCGGGCTCAGCTCCGCCTCCGCGAGGCTCCGGCCAAGCCGCCGCGCCGCAAGCTCGGGCGCCGCCGCCGAGGCGAGCAGCCCCGTAATGTCCCCTTCGCTCAGACCGCTCATGCACACGCTCCGCCCGGACGGCGCGGAGTATGGCAAAGGCCGCAGGCGCGATCCACCGAATGCGGCGACGGGACCGGCCGGCCGCGAAAGGACTAGACCCGCCGGCTGATCCGCGCGATCTTCCGCGCCCGGTCCCGCATGCCACGTCCTCGTAGCTCAGCCGGATAGAGCATCAGTTTCCTAAACTGAGGGTCGCGCGTTCGAGTCGCGCCGAGGACGCCATATTTCAAGCACTTGGAGCGCATTCTCCAGGCCGGGTGATGAACGCGACCGCCGGGTGTCCTGGTGTCGGGGCCCGGCCAGGCAGGCGACAATGGACATCGAAATCCGCGAATTCGCCGAGCTCCCGCTGGGATCGTGGTTCCAGTTCGGACTCGACGGCCTCAAGGCCGTAGCGCTCAAGGTCACCCCGCCCGACACGGTGAGGCCGGGCGTCGGCGGCGCGGTCATCGTCTTCGAGCTGCCGCCGAGCTCATCGGCGCCGCGATACATCGAGGACAACGCGGAGAGCTTCGGGCTGGTCATGCACCTGAAGTCCGCGACATTGCGGCCGGCCCCCGACCTCGAGAGCCTTGCTTTCGAAGGTCCGCCGGAGCTCGGCCATGTGGTGCTGGGCAGGGACCAGACGATCATCGTCGCCGAGTACGAAGATGGCGTGTGTCCCTTCGACGTCGCGACCGGCCAGCCGGCGGACTTTCCCGATCGCTTCATCATCGCGACGAGTTGGAGGCTCGACGACACCTCCCTTCCGGAAGGCCCCGCGTTCCTGGAATACGGGGACGGTGCGTGAAAGACGGCGGACCGGGTCGGCCTGATCACGCCATCTCGGCCGGCGCCGTCAGGCCGAGCGCATCGCACAGCTCCTGCAGCCACGGCTCGCGGCCAGGCTGGTAGCCATCCTCGACCCAGGCCAACACAGCTTCGAGCGCCGATAGCGGCCACATGCCGCCGTCGACGGTGAAGGTCTGGCGGTTTTCCGTTCTGGCCACGCAGATCGTCTGGCGCAGTTCGCGCACGATGCGCATCCGCTCGATGTCCGGGGAACAAAGATCCGCAAGCGCGGTCATGAGATCACCAATGCCACAATCTGCCGCCGATGGGCGAAACACATCCCATCGCATTTGGTGCCGCGGCGAATCTTCGCGGCGAACGGCAGTGCCTTACGGTACCGGATATGCTGACACGCGGCCACGAGCTCAGACGCCGCGAGAGGATCCGCCCGCAGGTTCCCGGTTCAGAGATGGCTCGCCGATCCCGGCGGCGGTTCGAGCGGCATGTCGACGGCCGGCGCCTCGGAGCTGAGCGCGGAGTCCGGCGCCGTGTGGATGCTGTTGTCGCCGTGCCGGTCGGTGGCCTGGCAGGCCGTCAGCACGAGGCCGAAGGCGGCGATGACCACCGGAACGACATGTCTGCCTGGATTTGTCATCGGACGTCCTCCTCGTGGCAAGGATATGGGGGCGATGCGACTGACGGGCCGTGGGCCTTCTCGTCCGCGGCAACCGGGCCGACGAAGTCGGCGCATAAGAGATATAGGCGCTCGGCATCGCAAGAGTAGAGGTGCACGACAAGGTCCGGCCGCCTAGAGCTTCGCCAGACGCAGCCGGAGCGCATTGCCGATGACCGAAACCGAACTCAGGCTCATCGCCGCGGCAGCGACCACCGGGCTGAGCATCAGGCCGAAGGCGGGGTAGAGCACGCCGGCCGCCAGCGGCACGCCCAGCAGGTTGTAGACGAAGGCGAAGGCCAGGTTCTGGCGGATGTTGCGCATCGTCGCGCGGCTGAGGGCGAGCGCGCGCGCCACACCGCCGAGGTCGCCCTTCACCAGCGTGATTCCGGCGCTTTCGATGGCGACATCCGTGCCGGTCCCCATCGCGATGCCGACATCCGCCGCGGCAAGCGCCGGCGCGTCGTTCACGCCGTCCCCCGCCATCGCGACAACGCTGCCTTGCCCGCGCAGGCGCCGCACGATCTCGTGCTTGCGCTCCGGAAGAACCCCCGCCTCGATCTCGGTGATGCCGAGGGCTTCGCCCACGGCACGCGCGGTGACCTCGTTGTCGCCGGTCGCCATGACGACCCGAAGCCCGGCCCGCCGCAGGCTCTCCAGCGCCGCCCTGGCACCCGGCTTCACCGGATCGGCGATGGCGACGAATCCTGCCGGCACCTCGTCGATCGCGACGCGGATCACCGTGGCACCCTGCCGGCGGAAGCCGTCGGCGCGATCGTCGCCTCCCGGCACGAGGCTCGCATTGCCGACCGCCACGCGGCGCCCGTCGACGCGCCCAATCACCCCCTTCCCGGTGAGCGCGGCGAACTCGCCGGGCTCCGCGAGGGAGAGGCCGCGTTCCGCCGCGGCCGCAACCAGCGCGGCGGCGAGCGGATGCTCGCTCGATCGCTCGAGGCTCGCAGCCAGTCGCAGGAGCTCGGCCTCTTCGACGCCCGCTTCCGGCGCGACGGCGACGACACGCGGCTTGCCTTCCGTCAGCGTGCCGGTCTTGTCGATGACCAGCGTATCGACGCGTTCCAGGCGCTCCAGCGCCTCGGCGTCGCGAACCAGCACGCCGGCGCGCGCGCCCTTGCCGACGCCGACCATGATCGACATCGGCGTCGCCAGGCCGAGCGCGCAGGGGCAGGCGATGATCACCACCGACACCGCCGCGACCAGTGCATAGGCGTAGGCGGGCGGCGGGCCGAAGACCAGCCAGGCGGCAAAGGCTGCAACGGCGGTCGCGATGACGGCCGGCACGAACCAGGCCGACACCCGGTCGGCCACGCGCTGGATCGGCGCGCGCGAGCGCTGCGCCTCGGCGACGCGCTGGACGATGCGCGACAGCATCGTGTCGGCGCCGACACGCTCGGCCCGCATGAGCAGTGCACCGCCGCCATTGACCGTGCCGCCGATCACCGTATCGCCCGCCGCCTTGGCGACAGGCATGGACTCGCCCGTGACCATGGATTCGTCGAGGGCGCTCCGCCCCTCCAGCACCACACTGTCGACCGGCACGCGATCGCCCGGCCGCAGGCGGAGGCGGTCGCCGACGCGCACCTGATCGAGCGGCACTTCCTCATCGGGCGCGCCATCGCGAATTCTTCGCGCGGTCTCCGGCGCGAGCTTCAGCAAGGCCCGGATGGCACCGCCGGTGGCCTCGCGGGCCCGCAATTCCAGCACCTGCCCGAGCAGGACGAGGACGGTGATGACAGCGGCAGCCTCGTAATAGACCGGCGCCGCGCCGACTGCCTCCGGGAACACGCCCGGGACGAGAGTCGCGACGATGCTCTCGCCGAAAGCGGCGCCGACGCCGAGCGCGATCAGGCTGAACATGTTGAGCGACCGTCGGCGCAGCGACTCCCAGCCGCGCAGGAAAAAGGGCCATCCCGCCCACAGCACCACCGGCGCCGCAAGCGCCAGCTGGATCCAGGCGGAGGCACGCGGCGGCAGAAGCTCTCCCATCTCGACGATGACGAGCGGTAAGGCCAGCCCGGCGCCCACGCACAATCGCCGGACCATGTCGGCAAGCTCGGGGTTGGGCGCGTCCTGCGGAAGGCCGGCCGGTTCCAGCGCCATGCCGCAGATCGGGCAGGTCCCGGGACCGGGCCGGCGGATCTCAGGATGCATCGGGCAGGTATAGATTGCCTCAACCGGAGCGGCGGCACGCTCCCGCGGCCGGAGATAGCGCTCGGGCTCGGCCGCGAATTTCGCGCGGCAGCCGGCACTGCAGAAGAACTGCCCGACGCCCGCATGAATCAGCGTGTGCTTCGCCGTTGCAGGATCGACCGCCATGCCGCAGACCGGGTCGCGGGCGGTGCCGGCAGGTTCGTGGCTCACGTGACGATGGTGCTCGCTAACGCTCATCCGGAACTCCGAACGTGCCGTCTCCCGGAAATGGCGTAGTATCGGCGCCTTCGCCAGTACCCTGGAGGAGGTCTTTCCGAATGACCGATCGGCAGGAGCCGCAGGCCATCCCTATCGCCGATCAGCCGTGAGTCGAATCCTCCGACCCCTTTACCGGCCGCTTGGCGAGCTTGCCGGCGGCGTGCAATGGACGATCCTCGTCGCCCTGTCGGCTGCATTGGTCATATTGCTGGAGGTCCTTCAGCTGCCGGCGGCGCTGCTGATCGGGCCGATGGGGGCCGGAGTCTTCGTCGGAGTCCGCGCGGGGAAGATCCGCATGCCGGCCGGCGTATTCTCCATGGCGCAGGCCGTGATCGGCTGCATGGTCGCGCGCAGCCTCCCGGCCTCGATCTTCGGCGAGATGCTGCGCGCCTGGCCCGTGTTCCTGGCTGGGGTCGTATCGGTCATCGGCGCGGCGGCGCTGCTCGGCTGGAGCCTGGCACGGTGGCGCGTGTTGCCCGGCAGCACGGCAGTCTGGGGTTCCTGGCCCGGGGCGGCATCGGCGATGGTCGTGATGGCAGACGGTTTCGGCGCCGACATGCGCCTCGTCGCCTTCATGCAGTATCTGCGCGTCGCCTGCGTCGCCGCCGTGGCCTCGATGGTGGCCCGGATCTGGGTCGCCGTGCCGATCCATGCCGCGGCACCGATCTGGTTTCCGCCGATCGCGTGGGTGCCGTTCGGCGAGACCGTGGCGCTGGCGGCCCTCGGCGCCGCGACCGCGATCCGATTCAGGATGCCGGCCGGGCCGTTCCTGCTGCCGCTCGTCGCCGGCGCGGTGCTGCAGAATCTCGGTTGGCTGTCGATCGAGCTGCCGCCGCTGCTGCTCGCGGTCTCCTCTACGATCGTCGGCTGGACGGTCGGGCTGCGCTTCACCCGCCCGATCCTCGTCCATGCCGCGCGATCCTTCCCGCGCGTGATCGCCGCCATCCTCGTTCTCATCGCGCTGTGCGGCCTGCTGGCGGCTGTCCTGGTGCTGGCAGGCGTGGACCCGCTCACCGCCTACCTGGCGACGAGTCCCGGCGGCGCCGATACGGTGGCGATCATCGCCTCATCCAGCCATGTCGATCTGCCGTTCGTCATGACCATGCAGACGACCCGCTTCATGGCGGTATTGCTGGCCGGCCCGGCGCTTGCCCGCTTCATCGCCCGGCACGCCGGCGCGGAGGACGCGCCGTAACGGGAAAGGCGCCTAGCGCTCCTCTTCCTCGTCGACGTTCTCGATGACCTCGGCCATGTCGTCCTCGTCCTCGCCGAGCTCCGAGGCGTCCTCGATCACGCCCTCGTCCTCCTCCTCGCCCGCCTCGGCAAGATCGGCGCCCTCCTCTTCCTCCTCCAGCACCTCGGCATCCTCGATCTCGCGATCGGCTACGGCAGCGTCGGGCGCGGCGGCTTCCTTGTCGGCGACCGCCGCCACGCGGGTGCGGCGGGTCTTCAGCAGCGCTTCCGGATCGAACTCGGTCTGGCAGCGCGGACAGCGGATCGGCTCGCGCAGCATGTCATAGAACTTGGTTCCGCAATTCTGGCAGATGCGCTTGGTGCCCCATTCGGGATTCGCCACCGTCCACTCCGTCGTCGTCAGCTTGTCTGGGAAATTGGCGCCGGGGCAATTGCCATGATCGACCGCCCCTGTCAAAACCTAATTCCGTGAGCCATTCGGCGCGTCCGTCCGCCGCTTCGAGAGAGTTCCGACCCAAAGTGACCAGCGCTGCCACCCCTCTCGTCGGCCGCGCCGGGCGCGCGCTTACGGGCCGCGTCCGCGTGCCCGGCGATAAATCGATGTCACATCGCGCCTTGATGCTGGGCGCGCTGGCCGTCGGCCGCACCACCATCGCCGGCCTGCTCGACGGCGACGACGTCCGCCGCACCGCCTCTGCCGTCGCCGCGCTGGGCGCGACGGTCGCGCGCGGCGCGGACGGCACGTGGACCGTGGATGGTGTCGGCATCGGCGGCCTGTGCGAGCCCGCGGAGGTCCTCGATCTCGGCAATTCGGGCACCGGCGCGCGGCTGCTGATGGGCCTGCTCGCGACCCATCCGATGGTCGCCATCGTGACCGGCGACGCCTCGCTGACCCGCCGGCCGATGCGGCGTGTGACCCAGCCGCTTGGCCTCTTCGGGGCCGAATTCGTCGGGCGCGGCGGCGGGTTCCTGCCATTGGCGGTGGTCGGCAGCGAGATGCCGGTCCCGGTGGAGTACCGCGTGCCGGTGCCGTCGGCCCAGGTGAAGTCGGCGGTGCTGCTGGCGGCGCTCAACACGCCGGGCCGATCGGTGGTGATCGAGGACGCGCCAACCCGCGATCATTCGGAGCGCATGCTGCAATATTTCGGCGCCGCGGTCGCCATCGAGGAGATGGATGGCGGTGGCCGGCGGATCACCATCGACGGCCAGCCGGAGCTCAAGCCGACGGCGCTCGACCTGCCCGCGGATCCGTCCTCCGCCGCCTTCCCGATGGTGGCGGCCTTGCTGGGCGAGGGTTCGGACATCGTGCTCGAGAATGTCGGGCTGAACCCGCTCCGGACCGGGCTGATCGAGACGCTGCGCGAGATGGGCGGCGACGTCGCCGTGCTGAACGAGCGCACCTCAGGCGACGAGCCGGTCGGCGACCTGCGCGTCCGGGCGAGCCGGCTCACCGGCGTAACCGTGCCGGCCGAACGGGCGCCGCGCATGATCGACGAGTACCCGATCCTGGCGGTCGCCGCCGCGGCAGCGAGCGGGACGACGCGCATGCTCGGGCTCGACGAGCTCAAGGTGAAGGAGAGCGACCGCCTCGCGGCGATCGCGCGCGGCCTCGCGGCCAACGGCGTGGCTGTAGACGTCGACGGCAGCACGCTCGAGGTTCGCGGTGTCGCCGGAAGGCCGCCCGGCGGGGGCCATGTCGCGGCCGAGCTCGACCACCGCATCGCCATGTCGTTCCTGGTGTTGGGCACCGCATCGGCCGCGCCGGTCACGATCGACGACGGCGCCACCATCGACACGAGCTTTCCCGGATTCGCCGCCTTGATGCGCGGCCTGGGCGCCGCGATCGAGCCGGCGTGAGATGGATCGCGCCTTCGTCATCGCGATCGACGGCCCGGCCGCCTCCGGCAAGGGCACGCTCGCGCGCAAGCTCGCCGCACGGTTCGACCTCGCCCATCTCGACAGCGGCGCGCTCTACCGAGCGGTCGGCCGGGACACGATCGCCGCGGGCCACGATCCGGGGGACGCGAAGGCAGCCGCCGAAGCGGCCCGGCGCCTCGATCCCGCGACGCTCGGCGATCCGGCGCTTCGTGGCGAGGTCGCCGGACGTGCGGCCTCGGTCGTGGCGGCTCATCCCTCGGTGCGGGCGGCGCTGCTCGATTTCCAGCGCGCCTTTGCCGCGAGGCCGCCCGGCGCGGTGCTCGACGGACGCGACATCGGCACCGTCGTCTGCCCCAACGCCGACGTGAAGCTCTTCGTCGTCGCCGACGTCGCTGCCCGGGCCGAACGCCGATTCAAGGAGCTGCAGGACAAGGGCGACCAGACGAGCTGCGACGCCGTGCTTGCCGACCTTATGAATCGCGATGCGCGCGACAGCGAACGCGTCGCGGCGCCGCTCAAGCCCGCCGAAGACTCGGTGCTGCTCGACACGACGGAACTGGATATCGACCAGGCCTTCGCAGCGGCGGCCGCGATCGTGGAAGCACGACGCGCGGCCGGCAGCTGAATCCAACCGGATCGCCCTCAAGACCCGACAAGAGGTGGACATGCAGCAAAAGAACTGGCGGTTCATCAATACCGGTCTCGCACTCGTCGTCCTTTCGATTGCCTTCTTCTTCGGCATGATGGTCGTCGCGCCGAAATCGACCGACCCACAGGAGCTGATGAGCACCGTCGGTGAGGTGTCGGGTGTGGTCGGCGCCATCGGCGTCGGGCTGGTCGTGCTTGGAATGCTCGGCAAGCGGTTCGGATAAAAGCACGTCCCGGAGGAGACGGGAGATCGGCCTATTTGTCCATCGCGCTGAGGTTCACCAGGATCTTGTCCAGCCTGTCCAGGTGGTCGGTAAACCAGTCCATGTCCTTCTCGACCGCGCCCAGCCCGTCCAGCATCGCCTTCGAGGCCTCGTCGATCGTCTTCTTCTGCTTCGCATCCTTGGGGTCGAGACCGAACCTGTCGTTGCCGATCATGTCGGCATAGAGCTTGGCGGCGGCCTTGACCTTCGCAAGCTCGCCAGAGACCTCGATGGTCACCTTCTGCATCTCGCCGCGCATGGCGTTGAGCTTGTCCATCGCCTTGCCGGCGTGTTCCAGTTCCTTGAGCACATCGACACGGGGCTTCGGCAGGTGGCCGTCCTTGCCCAGCGCCTTCTTCGCCGCGGCGACGCCGGCATTGTAGTCCCTGACAGGATTCGGCATGACGACCCCTCCCCACGGTTGTCCGCGGCGGCACGCTAACATCCTGTCGCGATCATCGCCACACGGGGATACGCGCCGGGATCGCCCCGCCTGTCAAGGAAGGTCCGCGCGCCCTATCTGCCCTCGCGCATGGCGGCAGCGTACGCGTGAGCCGCCGCTTCGGCTCTTCGGAGCAACCGGTCATCCCTCGCGATTTCGAAGCGATCGCAGAATGCGTTGATGTGAATCCGGCCTTCGTCCGCACGACCGACTGCTACAAGCGCCAGTCCCCAAGCAATGTGAGTTTGAATGTAGTTTTCCAGAGAGAACCGCCTGAACTGCTTCGCCGCTCGCTCCTCGAAAATCGCAACGATGTCTTCGATCGAATGCACACGGTCGAAGTCCTTCATCGCGGCGCACAACGAAAGCCTTGCGGCCTCCGTCACCTCCGTCGGCGTCGGCTCGAATATACCCGGTAGGTAGACGAAGGAGCACCATCTCGGCACATTCTCACCATCATCGATCGGGTCAATGCACAGATCGAGCTCGACACTCCGAACGGTCCGCTTCCAACGCCAAGTCCGTCGCCCGCGCCGAAGAGGGACGAAGTCGAGCGAAAACCCCCACACCGCAGAATAGGTCGCCCCCTTTAACGGTTGAAATTCGAACATACGACGAATCGGCAAGGCGGTACTGTCCAGCCATTGGCGCGGAGCGCGACGCTCGAAATGCGCGAAGCGCCTATCTGCCTTGACTGCCATGTCGAGGGCATCGAAAGGGGACATGCCGATAAATTGAGCTCCGCTGTGCGAGCAAAGATTGTAGCACGCAGCAGATGACAGCCCGGCATTCGGGCTAGTAGCCGCCAAAAGTCGACGCCGTTGAGTTCACGCACGCTCCGTTGGGAATGCTTGCCTCCCCATTGCGTCGCCGCGCCTCCAAGAGTATATGTCCCGCCTCTTTCGAACGGGCGGGCGCGACCGGCTGGCGGGATGTCAGCCGGTCGCGTCGCTTCGTCTCGACGGGTTTCCGCCGCCGCGCCCGGTCCAGTCGGCGGCCCTCCCTGTCGCCAGATCCCCGGCGGCACGGGTCCGCCATCCTTGGGGATCATGGAGAGCTAATGGCTACCGCATATCAGGCGGCACCCCCGCCGCCGCCGTTCAAGGAGAGTTTCGCCGCCCTGCTCGATGAATCGCTGGGCACGTCTTCCAGCCTCGAGGGCACCGTCCTCAAAGGCTTGGTCATTGCGGTCGAGAACGACAACGTTCTCATCGATGTCGGCCTGAAATCCGAAGGCCGCGTCCCGCTCAAGGAATTCGCCACCCCCGGCAAGCCGGCCGAGATCAAGCCCGGCGACATCGTCGAGGTCTTCCTGGAGCGCATGGAAGACAAGAACGGCGAGGCCCAGCTCAGCCGGGAGAAGGCGCGCCGCGAGGAGGCCTGGACGCTGCTGGAGCGGTCGTTCCAAGCGGGCGAGCGGGTCACCGGCGTGATCTTCGGCCGGGTCAAGGGCGGCTTCACCGTCGACCTCAACGGCGCCGTGGCGTTCCTGCCGGGCAGCCAAGTCGATATCCGTCCCGTCCGCGATATCACCCCGCTGATCGGCACGCCGCAGCCGTTCCAGATCCTCAAGATGGACCGCTCGCGCGGCAACATCGTGGTATCGCGCCGCGCCGTGCTGGAGGAGAGCCGGGCCGAGCAGCGCTCGGAGCTGGTCGCCAACCTCAAGGAAGGCCAGATCCTCAACGGCGTCGTCAAGAACATCACCGATTACGGCGCCTTCGTGGACCTCGGCGGCGTCGACGGCCTGCTGCACGTCACCGACATTGCCTGGCGGCGCATCAACCACCCGTCCGAGGCGCTGCATATCGGCCAGAACGTCAAGGTGCAGGTCATCCGCTTCAATCCGGAGACCCAGCGCATCTCGCTCGGCATGAAGCAGCTCGAGGCGGACCCGTGGGAGGGCGTCGAGCTCAAATACCCGGCGGCCGCCCGCTTCAAGGGCCGCGTCACCAACATCACCGACTACGGCGCGTTCGTCGAGCTGGAGCCGGGCGTGGAGGGCCTCGTTCACGTCTCCGAGATGTCGTGGACCAAGAAGAACGTGCATCCGGGCAAGATCGTCTCGACCTCCCAGGAGGTCGAGGTGGTGGTGCTCGACGTCGATCCGCAGAAGCGGCGCATCTCGCTCGGCCTCAAGCAGGCGCTCGCCAACCCGTGGGAGGCGTTCGTCGAGCAGTATCCGGTCGGCAGCGAGATCTAGGGCGAGGTCAAGAACATCACCGAGTTCGGCCTGTTCGTCGGGCTGCCCGGCGAGATCGACGGGATGGTTCATCTCTCCGATCTCGACTGGGCGAAGTCCGGCGAGGAGGCTGTCCAGGCCTACCACAAGGGCGATGCGGTCAAGGTCAAGGTGCTGGACGTCGACGTCGAGAAGGAGCGCATCTCCCTCGGCATCAAGCAGCTGGCCGGCGATCCCTACGAGGAGGGCCTGCAGAAGCTGAAGAAGGGCGATGTCGTGACCTGCACGGTGACCCAGATCACCGACGGCGGCATCGAGGTCATGGCCGACGGCATGCCGGGCTTCATCCGCAAGGCCGAGCTGTCGCGGGACCGCTCGGAGCAGCGCGCCGACCGCTTCGCGGTGGGCGAGAAGGTCGATGCCAAGGTGACGGCGATCGACAAGGCGGCCCGCAAGCTGCAGCTGTCGATCAAGGCCCGCGAGGTGGACGAGGAGAAGAAGGCGATGGCCGAGTACGGCTCGTCGGATTCCGGCGCCAGCCTCGGCGACATCCTGGGCGCCGCCATCCGCGCGCGGACGGACAAGGCCAACGAGGGCTGAGCCGCTCGGCCCCCTCCCCCTGCCCCCTCCCGCAAGGGGAGGGGAATGCAGCGGTTCTCCTCCCCCTCCCCTTGCGGGAGGGGGCAGGGGGAGGGGGCGTGCGTGACCTCCATCGGCATCTTCGATTCCGGCGTGGGCGGTCTCAGCGTCGCCGCTGAGACCGCCGCGCTGCTGCCGGGACACGCCATCGACTACGTCTGTGACGATGCATTCTTTCCTTACGGCACTCGGCCCGAACACGAACTGATCGATCGTGTCGAGGCGGTCGCGAGCGCCTTCGTCGAGCAGGTGCAGCCATCGGTGCTGGTGCTCGCGTGCAACACCGCGAGCACGGTGGCGCTGCCGCGATTGCGCGAGCGCCTTGCCCTCCCGATCGTCGGCGTTGTCCCGGCGATCAAGCCGGCGGCCGCCTTGTCCTCACGACGCGTGATCGGGCTGCTCGGTACCGAGGCAACGGCACGACGGCGCTACACGCAGGATCTGATCGACCGGTTCGCCGCCGACTGCATGGTGATCCGGGTCGGTTCGGCCGAGCTGGTGCGGCTCGCCGAAACCCATGCCGACGGCGCCGCCCCGCCGGCTTCGAGGATCCAGGCGATCCTTGCCCCGTTCTTCGAACGGCCCATGGCGGAACAGCCCGACGTCATCGTTCTCGCCTGCACCCACTTTCCGCTGCTGCGCGACGCACTGCAGGCCGCGTGCCCCGGCGGCGTCCGATTGATCGATTCCGGCCGTGCAATCGCCGACCGCGTGCGGAACCTGGCACCACCATCCGACGCCATGCCGCATCGGCACGTCCACTTCACCGGGAAGGGCGCCGGGCGGGCGATCTTTGAAGGGCGCGGCTTTAGCGTTGCGCCACAGCGGGAGATTGCGTCGCTCCGCAGAAACCTGTCGTCGATTTAACCCGCACCACGCTTGCTGCGCTGCGGAATCAGACCGATATTATGCGGGCAATGAATGCCGGTCCGCGGTCGAGCCGCCACCCGTTATTCCTAACTCGCCAGAGCGCGCGCCGCGTCCAGGAAGGCCTCGATGGATTCCGGCGCCGTGTCGAAACCGGTGACCAGCCGGATGCAGTGACCTTCCCAGCGGTAGAAGACGAAGCCGCGGGATTCGAGTCCCGCAATCATCGGCTCCGGCAGCTCCGCAAAGATCTCGTTCGCCTCGACCGGATGACGCAGCCGCGCGCCCGGCACAGCCGCGAGCCCGTCGCCCAGTCGCTTCGCCAGGCGATTGGCGTGGCTTGCATTCTTCAGCCAGAGGCCATCGGCGAGATAGGCTTCGAGCTGGGCCGAGAGGAAGCGCATCTTGGAAAAGAGATGCCCCGCGCGCTTGCGCCGGAACGGCAGGTCGCGGGCGCGGCCCGGATCGAAGTACACCACCGCCTCGGCCGCCATCGCACCGTTCTTGGTGGCACCGAAGCTCATGACGTCGACGCCCGCGCGCCAAGTGAGAGCCGCCGGCGGCAGACCGAGCGACGCAACCGCATTGGCGAACCGCGCGCCGTCCATGTGCACCGCGACGCCATGGCCATGGGCGATCTCGGCCAATGCTTCGATCTCGCCCGGCCGGTAGACCGTGCCGGCCTCCGTCGCCTGAGTCAGGCTGAGCGCCGCCGGCTGGGCGTGGTGGACGTCGCCGATCCCGTGCGGCAGCAGTCGCGCCAGATCGGCCAGCGGCACCTTGCCGTCGGACCCGGCCAGCGGCATCAGCTTGCCGCCACCCGTGTAGAATTCCGGCGCATTCGCCTCGTCGACCGCGATATGGGCGGCGGCATGACAGAACACAGCACCCCAGGGCGGCATGAGGGTCGCCAGCGCCAGCGAGTTCGCGGCGGTGCCGGTGGCCACGGGAAAGACCGCGACCTCGTGCTCGAAGAGATCGGAGAAGAGCTTTTCCAGGCGGGCGGTGATGGCGTCGTCGCCATAGGCCCGGGCTGGCCCGTGGTTGGCGGCCTCGATCGCCGCCAGGATCGCGGGA
>DATGFU010000105.1:0-4032 GCA_035308865.1 Allostellaceae bacterium
CCAGAGCCGGCCATCCACGTGGCTCCGCGACACGGAACGACGTGGATACGCGGGTCAAGCCCGCGCATGACGACATCAAAAGACGCACAAGCCTCGCCCGAGACTCGTTCTCGTGGCGGCAATACTTTCCCCGGACAGCCGCGCGCTTCGCGGGGGAGGGGGCTTAGTCGACGGTCGGCCTCGACACGCTGAACATCACCGCGGGGATGACCTCGCGGAGGGTCGAGCGCAGGGTCGGCTCGTCGGCGGCGGTCGCCTCGGCCAGCACGCGGCGGGGCGAGCGCTGGACGATCCAGGCGGTCGCCTTGCCGTCCCGGTTGGAGCCGATCTCGGCGAAGACCTCGGCCGCCTTGACGCGGCGGACGGCATTCCTGAAGGCGCTGAGCCCGGCATCGCTGTCCAGATCGTGGGCCGGCGGGCGGGTGCCCGTGCCCTCCTGCTCCTCGGGCCGCGGCTGGATCTCCTCCTCGACGGCGGAGATCGGCTGGTGGCGCGAGAGCGTATGGAAGATCGAGCGGGTCGGCGACACGTCGATGCGGAACTGCAGTTCCCAGGTCTCGCCGCGCGACGAGAGCTCCGCGATCAGCGCGAAAAGGTCGTCCGAGTCGCGCTCGTGCGAGCAGGTGACGACGCCGAGCTTCCCGTCCAGCTCGACGATTCGGTCGTCAGTCTCGGGGAAGCCCAGGTCATCGAGCGCATTGTTGAGCGCGCGGGCGGAGGCAACGAGCACGGCGGCGACATGCATGGCGGGCGGGTTCGCGGCCGACGGTTCGGGCCCATCAGGTTCATTTTTTTCCGGCATGTACTTCCTCCGCGACCGCGATAAATCGCCTTCTCTTACGCCAAGGTTACGGACAGCGACAGGGGGCGGCCCGCTGATGCGCGCCGACGGTTGAACGACGGCGGGCGTGGCCGCGGGTGCCGCGAATAAAATGCCGCCCCGGACAAGTCTCGGCGGCGGGCGATGGCAATTTCTGTGCGCCAATGTTGGATTCGCCCGAATTTTTATTGACGGACGCCGGGCGATGCCCGACGCTTTAACCGGGGCTCAAAGCATCGTCCGGCATTAGACCGGTGCCCGCGGGGATGGGAGTCGGTCCGGCTGGAAGTGTCGTGAACACGCAATTAGGGGGTGTCACCATGGACTTCAGTACGGCGGTTAGGAAGGTTCTCCAGGAAAACTATGCGAACTTCCAAGGCCGGGCAGCGCGCTCGGAATACTGGTGGTTCTTCTTGTTTGTCATCATCGTGGATATCGCCGTCTCGATCCTCTCGGGGATTCTGGGCGCGGTGCTGGGCAACACAGGTGCGATGATCGGCTCGCTTATCTCGATCGTCTTCTTACTGGCCATCATCGTGCCAGGCATCGCCGTGACGGTGCGGCGGTTGCACGATCTCGACCGGTCGGGCTGGTGGATCTTCATCAGCCTCGTGCCGCTTATCGGGCCGATCCTGCTGATCATCTGGTACTGCACGAAGGGGTCGCTCGGCCCGAACCGGTTCGGCAACGATCCGCTCGGCGCCTACTGATCTGCCTCGGCAGCGTGCCGGCGCCGCCCGCTTCGGGGGCGCCGGCCGCTATCGCCAGCCTTCCCTTGCCTCATGAGTCGAGCTGTAGCGGCTGATTGTCCGCTTCACAGGCTGGTCAGTTCGTCCGACAAAGCTCGGGTGACGGCAGAAATCATCATCGACAACGTGATCCATCGATGGGCGGCATTGGCGTTCGCCGTGCTGGCCAGCTGCGCCGTAACGGCGCCGGCCGTGGCGCAGCAGAGCCCGGCGGTCCGGATCGGCTATCTCGCCCTTGCGGTCAAACGCAGCTGGCCGCTGAGCTATCTCGACCAGCCGCCGGCTGACGAAGGCATCCAGGGCGCAAGGCTCGGCCTTGCCGACGACCGCACCACCGGGCATTTCACCAACCAGGATTTCGAGCTCGACGAGCAGATCCAGCCCGACGAGGCGGCGGTCACCGATGCGTTCGGCAAGCTCGTCGCGGCCGGCGCCCGCCTTGTCGTGACCGACCTGCCGGCGCCGCTGTTGGTCAAGCTCGCGGATTCGCCGCCGGCGAAGGACGCGATCCTGCTCGACGCGACGCAGACGGACGATTCCCTGCGCGGCGAGAATTGTCGACGCAACGTGCTGCATCTCCTGCCGAGCCGGGCGATGCTCGCCGATGCGCTCATGCAGTACCTCGCGGTCAAGAACTGGCGGCACATCATGCTGGCGGTCGGCCAGGGCGAGGACGACAAGGAATATGCCGAGGCGGTACGGCGCTCGGCCAAGAAGTTCCAGATCTCGATCGCCGAGGACAAGCCCTGGACCTTCGTCGCCGGCGCGCGGCGGACGGATACCGGGCATTTCCAGATCGAGGCGGAGGTCGCGCGGTTCACGCAGGGCATCGGCTACGACGTGCTCGTGGTGGCCGACGAGGCCGATAATTTCGGCGACGAGCTGGCCTATCGCACCACAGATCCGCGGCCGGTCGCCGGCACCCAGGGGTTGGTGGCGACCGCCTGGGCGCGGCCTTTCGAGCAGTGGGGGGCGACCCAGCTGCAGAACCGGTTCCTGCGTGAGGCGAAGCGCTGGATGACCGACCGCGATTTCGGGGCGTGGATGGCGGTCCGCGCCGTCGGGGAGGCGGCGACCCGGGCGGGCAGCGCCGATCCCGAGGCGATCATCGCCTATCTCACCGGCGACAAGTTCGAGATGTCGGCGTTCAAGGGCGTGAGCCTGAGCTTCAGGCCATGGGACGGTCAGTTGCGGCAGCCGGTGCTGTTGGCGGACGCCCATTCCTTGGTCTCGGTTTCGCCGCAGCCGGGTTTCCTGCATCAATATTTCGAAACCGACACGCTCGGCATCGACCAGCCGGAGACGACGTGCAAGTTCAAGTGATGCTGAGGATGATTGGCGGAATGCGCTTCGCTTTTCCGCCCTACAGGCGCCGTAGGGCGGAAAAGCGAAGCGCATTCCGCCTTCTGTTGCTTGTTGGCCTCCTGTCAGCGGTTCCGGCGCGGGCCGAGCGCATTCTCGTCTCGAACGAGAAGGACAACACGATCTCCGTGCTCGACGGCACCACCTACGCGCCGGTCAAGACGGTGACGGTGGGGGCGCGGCCGCGCGGGATCCTGCTCTCGAGCGACGGCAAGGAGCTCTACATCTGCACCAGCGATGCCGATCACATCGAGGTGCTGGATCTGGCAAGCTACACCGTGACGCGCGTCCTGCCGAGCGGACCCGACCCGGAGCTCTTCACCCTCTCGCCCGACGGCAAGACGCTTTATGTGGCGAACGAGGACGACAACATGGTGTCGGTGCTCGACATCGCGGCAGCCCATATCACGACCGAGATCCCGGTGGGGATCGAACCCGAGGGCATGGCGGTCAGCCCCGACGGCAAGACGCTGGTGAACACGTCCGAGACCACCAGCATGGCGCATTTCATCGACACCACGACGCATCAGCCCATCGCCAACGTGCTGGTCGACAGCCGGCCGCGCTTCGCCGAGTTCACCAGCGACGGCAAGCAGGTCTGGGTCTCGGCCGAGGTCGGCGGCACGGTCTCGGTGGTCGACACGGCGACCCACAAGATCATCAAGAAGATCACCTTCGCGATCCCAGGCATCGCCAAGGAATCGATCCAGGCGGTGGGCGAGGCGATCACGCCCGACGGCAAGCTTGTGTTCGTGGCGCTGGGGCCGGCCAACCGGGTGGCGGTGATCGACGCGCAGAGCTTCGAGGTCAAGAAGTACCTGCTGGTTGGTCAGCGCGTCTGGCATCTCGCCTTCTCGCTCGACGGCAAGCGCCTCTACACGACCAATGGCGTCAGCAACGACATCTCGGTGATCGACGTCGACGACCTCAAGGCGACGAAGTCCGTGCCGGTGGGCGCCGCACCCTGGGGAGTGGTCGTCGCCCCGTGACCGATCCGGTACCGGCCCTCGCCGTCGAGCACTTGAGCCACGCCTTCGGGTCACGCAAGGCCCTTGACGACGTCAGCCTGGCGATCGGCGCCGGCGAGTTCGCGGTGCTGCT
>DATGFU010000106.1:0-5052 GCA_035308865.1 Allostellaceae bacterium
TTCGACGAGCACGGCCGTCTGAAAGCGGAGCTGGCCGAGCTTGCGCCCAAGGGCCAGCGGCGCATGGGCGCGAATCCCCACGCCAATGGCGGCATCCTGCTCCGCGACCTGCGGATGCCGGATTTCCGCGACTACGCGGTCGACGTGGCGGCACCGGGCGCCCCCGGCATCGGCGACACGCATGTGCTCGGGCGATTCCTTCGCGATATCGCCAAGCTCAACAGTGAGAAGCGGAATTTCCGGGTCTTTGGACCGGACGAGACGCTCTCCAACGGTCTGGAGGCGCTGTTCGAGGTGACCAAGCGCCAGTGGGGCGCAGCGACCCTTCCGAACGATGAATTCCTGGCGCCGACGGGCCGCGTGATGGAGATGCTGAGCGAGCACCAGTGCGAGGGCTGGCTGGAAGGGTACCTCCTCACCGGCCGGCACGGGCTGTTCAACTGCTACGAGGCCTTCATCCACATCGTCGATTCGATGTTCAACCAGCACGCCAAGTGGCTGAAGGTCACGTCGTGCCTGCCCTGGCGGCGGAAGATTTCGTCGCTCAACTACCTGCTGGCCTCGCATGTCTGGCGCCAGGACCACAATGGCTTCACCCACCAGGACCCCGGGTTCATCGACCATGTCGTGAACAAGAAGGCCGAAATCGTGCGCGTCTATCTGCCGCCGGACGCCAACTGCCTGCTGTCGGTCATGGACCACTGCCTGCGCAGCCGCCATTACGTCAACGTCGTGATCGCAGGGAAGCACCCCGCACCCCAGTGGTTGACCATGGACGCTGCCGTCAAGCACTGCACGGAGGGTATCGGCATCTGGCCGTGGGCCGGCAACGACCAGGGTGCTGCCCCCGACGTGGTCATGGCCTGCTGCGGCGACGTCCCGACGCTGGAGACCCTCGCCGCCGTCTCCATCATGCGCGAGCACCTGCCCGAGCTGAAGATCCGCGTGGTCAACGTCGTCGACCTCATGCGGCTGCAACCCACCTCGGAGCATCCGCACGGCTTGAGCGACGTCGACTTCGACGGGCTTTTCACCAAGGACAAGCCGGTCATCTTCGCCTTCCATGCCTACCCGTGGTTGATCCATCGGCTGACCTACCGGCGCACCAACCACGCCAACATCCATGTCCGCGGCTACAAGGAGGAGGGCTCCATCACCACGCCGTTCGACATGACGGTGCTGAACGATATGGACCGCTTCCATCTCGTAATGGACACGATCGACCGGGTGCCGCAGACCGGCGACCAGGGCGCCTACCTGAAGCAGCGCCTCAAGGACAAGCTGGTCGAGCACAGGCAGTATATCGACCGGTACGGCCAGGACATGCCGGAGATCAGGAATTGGAAATGGGGTGCCGCTGTATGAACACGCGGCAGCTCATCGCTGCTGCAAGCGAGGATGCCGGTCGCCGGTGAGATGGGCTTGGGGGAC
Source organism: Allostellaceae bacterium (assembly GCA_035308865.1). GTDB lineage: Bacteria > Pseudomonadota > Alphaproteobacteria > ATCC43930 > CGMCC-115725 > DATGFU01. The sequence goes on from DATGFU010000106.1 coordinate 1,432, forward strand.
ACTTGGTGATTGCGGTGCCGCGTCGCGCGAGAGCTCACACGGGCCCCCAGCCGATACCGTAATAGCCGTGGAACGTTGCGTCATAGGCCCCATCGACCGTGGCGGCCCGGTCGTAGGGCGGACTGTCCTTGACCTTCTGCCGGGGGACGTCGAGGCGCACCAGCCGCTCCGCCCAATCGATCGTCCGGACCGACCGCGGCGATATCAGCACCCGCTGTCCGGGCCACCAGGTCCCGGTATCGACGGTGATGTAGCGGATGAGCCAACCGGCGTCGTCCACGAGGAAATCTTCGAGGTGGCCGATATCGCCGTCAGTGGCGTGGACATGATAGCCGGTGACGGCGGCGATGCTGCGGAGATGCGGGTCGCCCTCGCCGGGCTGGCTATCGGCGTCGTCAAGCGGGTTCGCCGCCGATAGCACGGACGGCGGGACGAAGGGTGTCGCGATGGCGTTGCTGATCGGAATGAAGCCATTGCCCCAATGGGGATCCCAGCCATAGTAGTCGTAGACATGCATTTCCATCTGCTGCGATACGGGCAGGTCCGTATTGATATCCGGACTGGCCTTGACCTGCTGCATCGTCAGTTTGACCGGGATCTGGCGGTGCGCCGGATCGGGCTTCCCCAGGACCGAAAGCGGCAGCAGGACCTTGCGGCCGTGGAGCCAGTTGCCGGTATCGACGACCGCCCATCGAAGAACCCAGCCGACATCCTCGAACAGCAGGTCGCTGACGGTGCCGAGACGCCCGTCGCTCGCCTCGATGGCATAGCCGTTGATGGCCGATGCGTTCCACAACATTGCTCGCTCCTCAGCGCCGGCAGTCCCGACGGTCGGACCGGATCGTAGCGAGCGGGCGCGACCGCGGTAGCCTCGGGAACTACTCCCCAAAGAGACTGACCCCGCCGAATTGCTCCGGCGGGGTCAAGTCCTGCGGTCCGGAAGGGCCAAGACCGCGTTGTGGGCCGTGTTTCAGGATGCGGGGGATCCAGCCCGGCCACAATTTGAAGGTTAGCGATTTATCCGTGCGCCAAGGAGGATCGGAATCTACCTAACCGAATCCAGGCTTGTGCCGGAATTGCCCCCACGACTCCCGGTCCGGGCCATTGCGTAAATTCCGGGGCGGAGGCCCCCGGCTCTCACGGCGCGAGCTGCTTGCGGATCGACAGCAGTTCCTCGCGCCGCGCCGCGCTGGTTTCCGGGTAGCTCAGCCCAAGTTCTTCCAGCGTGTCGAGAACGATCTGGGACACGATCAGCCGCGTGTTTTCCTTGTCGTCGGCGGGAACGACGAACCAGGGGGCGTCGGCCGTGCTCGTGGCGCCCAGGCACTTCTCGTAGGCCTTCATGTAATGCTTCCAGTATTGCCGCTCCTGGATGTCGGCGAGGCTGAATTTCCAGTTCTTCTCCGGTTCGTCGATGCGCTCGAGGAAGCGCTTCCGCTGCTCTTCCTTCGAAAGATGAAGGTAGAATTTGACGATGCGGGTGCCGTTGACATGGAGATGCCTCTCCAGGTTCGCGATCGAACGATACCGGTCGTGCCAGACGCTCCCGCCGCGCCGCGGCGCGTCCGGGAGTCCTTCGCCGAGGAGAATTTCCGGATGGACGCGGGCGACCAGCACCTCTTCGTAGTAGGACCGGTTGAAGATGCCGATCCGCCCGCGTTCCGGGAGATCGCGCGTGGTCCGCCAGAGGAAATCGTGCTGCAGCTCGACGGGGCTGGGGTGCTTGAAGCTGAAGACCTGGCAGCCTTGCGGATTGACCCCGGACATCACGTGCCGGATCGCTCCGTCTTTTCCGGCCGCGTCCATGGCCTGAAAGATCAGGAGCACGGCGTAGCGGTTGGAGGCGTAGAGACGCTGCTGCAGCGTGCTCAGTTGCGCGACGTGCTCTCCCAGCAGCTCCAGGTAATGCTTCTTGGACTGGTAGACGGGCTCGACCTTCGTCGGCCATTTGCCAAGATCGACTTTGTCGGCCTCCTGAACGCGGTAATCCTTCGACTGGATTTTCATGGTTGTCCCTTCGATGGTCTAGCTGATCCGGAAGCGGCGAAAGACCGGAACCTTCACGAAATCCAACAGCAAGGCAAAGACTGCGGCGGCAGCGAGCGTGCAAGCCACGACCCAGGCCGGCAAGGGCGCCATGGCGATTCCGGCGACAGCCAGTATCGAGGCGATCAGGATATCGGCGACCGACGAAACGGCGAGCCACAGGCTCGGTCGGGAGGACCACAGGCGGCGGCGCTCGCGATTGGTATAGGTCGTCGCCTGGTTGCCGAAGACGATGACGACGAAGGCAAGCGTCTGCAGCGTCGCGATGTCGAACCCCATCCGGTAGGCGCCGAACAGGAAGACGGCGGTGCAGAACGCCAGTTGGCCGATGCCCATGATGGCGCCCGCAACCGTCAGATCGCCGATCTGCCACGCGTTCGGCTTTGGCGACGGCCGCACATTGTCGGTCGTCAGCGACATGCCGAGGAAGTCGCCGGTGACCATGATGATGACGATCAGCAGGGGCGTCAGGATCGCGTGCCCGGTCACGACCAGGCCCATCGCCAGGAACAGCACCTGCACGACCTTCTTGGTGATCGAGTTCAGCGTGTAGGTCAGGATGCGCTGGAAGATCACGCGACCTTCCTTGACCGCGGCGACGATGCCGCCGAGTCCGGGCTCGGTCAGCACCATGCCGGCCGCAGATTTGGCGACATCGGTTGCCGTCGAGACGGCGATGCCGATCTGTGCCTGGCGCAGCGCCGGCGCGTCGTTGGCGCCGTCGCCGCACATGCCGACCGTGTGGCCAGCCGCCTGGAACGATTTGACGAGCTTGAACTTGTCTTCCGGCAGGACACCGGCGAAGACGGCGAATTCATCGGGGCGGACGCGGTCGGGCATCGGCCCCGGCGGACAGACGGCGCCATCGAGCCCCACGGCCTTTGCCACGATGGCAGCGGTCGCCGCAGCGTCGCCGGTTACCATCACGGCGCGCACGCCCAAGCCGTGCAGTTCGGTGACGAGCGCCGCCGAGTCCGCGCGCGGCGGGTCGCTGAGCGCGACAAGCCCGACAAGCTTGATGGCCTTCGGTGCACCGGCGGCCACCGCCAGTACCCTGAAGCCCTTGTCCTCGAGGTCCTTCGCCGCTGCCGTTGCGGCCGGCGACGACCCGGCAAGGTCGGTGACCACGTCGAAGGCACCCTTTACGATCCGCTGCGTGCCTTTGGTCGGATCGGCTGCGGTCGCCTCGGACATCTTCGTCGCCGGATCGAACGGCACGAAGGTGACCAGCCGCGGGACATCCTTGCTGCTCTTGCCAGCCGCGGCCGCGCGGATGGCCGCGTCCACCGGGTCCTCCCCGCCATCCGAGCTGGCGAGCGCCGCCAGCGCCAGAACATGCGCTTCGTCGAAGCCGGGCATGGGATGAACGGCGGTTACCGTCAGCTCGTTCTGCGCCAGCGTGCCGGTCTTGTCGGCACACAGCACATCCATCGTCGCCGCTTCGTCCACCGCGGACAGGCGCGTCGGCAGAACCCCGAGCCTGGCCAGGGCGCGCGCGCCGAGCGCCGAGGCCAGTGTGAAGGTGGCCGGCAGTGCCACCGGTATCGATGCGAGCACCGCCGTCAGGACAAGCGG
>DATGFU010000107.1:0-11758 GCA_035308865.1 Allostellaceae bacterium
GATTTTCGTTTGGGCGGGGCCGTCCGGTGTGTGTGGCGGCTTGTAAGGAGAGAGCATGAGGAAGTTGGCATTCGGGATTGCGCTGACGGCGGCATCCCTGGGCCTGAGCCCGCGGCCGGGCCTGGCGGCCGACGAGCCCAAGCCCTACACGGTGCAGGACGGGCGCGTGGACCAGAACACGTTCAACGGCTATCGGCGCTACGGCGATTCCTGCTTGCGGTGCCATGGTCCCGATGCGGCCGGGAGCTCGTATGCACCCGACCTGACGCAGTCGCTGAAGCACCTGGACAAGGATCAGGTCGAGGACGTCATCATCAACGGCCGGAAGAACGTCACGACCTCGCAGGAGAACGTGATGCCGAGCTTCGGCGAGGTCCCCGACGTGGTGAACTACATCGACGACATCTACGCCTATCTGAAGGCCCGCTCCGACGGCGTCATCGGCCGCGGCCGTCCGAAGCGGATCGGCCATCCGGACGATGACTAGAGCTCTCGCGCTCGCGCTCGGCCTCGCGGCGGTCCTCGCCCGCGGGGCTGCCGCGCAAGCGCCCAGTCTGGTTTCGCCGGATGCGCTCCGGGTTTGTGCCGATCCCAACAATCTTCCCTATTCCAACGACAAGCGGGAAGGCTTCGAGAACAAGGTCGCCGAGCTGATCGGCCAGGATCTCGGGCGTCCGGTGACCTATGTCTGGTTCCCGCAGGTTGTCGGCTTCGTGCGCAACACGCTGCGCAAGAACGAATGTGACCTGGTGATGGGCGCCGTATCGGGCGACCAGGTCATGCAGAACACGAATCCCTACTATCACACCGGATACATGATCGTGACCCGCGCCGATTCCGGGATCACGGCGCGCGAGATCGGCGATCCCTCGCTGGCCGACAAGAGGTTCGGCCTCATCGCCGCCACGCCGCCGACCGCGCTTCTGCTGAAGCACGATCTGATGGACCATGTGACCTCGTACTCGCTGGTCGTCGACACCCGCTACGATTCGCCGTCGCGGCAGATGCTGCAGGATGTGGTCGACGGCAAGATCGATGTAGGCCTGCTGTGGGCGCCGTTCGTCGGGTTTTACATCAAGCGCGACCACCTGCCGCTCAAGGCCGAGTTCCTGCAGCCCGAAGGCAACGACCGGCTCGACTTCCACATCACGATGGGCGTGCGGGCGAACGAGCCGGACTGGCGCCGCCGCATCAACGAGGCGATCGAGCACAAGCAGGCCGAGATCACCAAGATCCTCGACGATTACGCGATCCCGCGGCTCGACGAGCAGAACCGTCCCATCCCGATCGGCGGCGCCGCGCAATGACGGAACTGTGGCTCCGCGCCGCCCTGGCCGCGGCGGCGCTGCCGCCGTTTCTCGCTTTCGCCGGCGTGCCGGAGCCCGACGCCTATCGCATGGACGATTACCGGGCGCCGGTGCCGGACACCGTGACCGGCGGCCGCGTCATCCACACCAACGAGCTGAAGGCGGCGATCGACCGTGGCGGCGTCGTGCTGATCGACGTTCTCCCGGCGCCGCGCCGGCCGGAGGGCATGAAGCCCGACGCGACGTGGATGCCGGTGCCGCGGCGCGACATCCCCGGCAGCGTCTGGCTGCCCGATGTCGGCCGCGGCGCGCTCAGTCCGGCGCTCGAGGCGTGGTACCGCTCCGAACTGGCGCGAGCCACCGGCGGGAACATGGCGAAGCCCATCGTCGTCTACTGTCTGAATCAGTGCTGGATGAGCTGGAACGCCACGAAGCGTGCGGCGAGCTTTGGCTATTCCAACGTCGCATGGTATCCGGAGGGGACCGACGGTTGGGCGGCGGCGAACCTGCCCCTGACCGAGGCGACACCGGCTCCGGGCCAGCCCTAGCGCCGTCAATCGACCATTTCATCCCAGAGGAGACGAAGGAATGCGGTTTTGGATCATCGCGTCGGTCGGACTGATGGCAATGACGCACGGGGCTTGGGCCGACGGCGATGCCGCGGCGGGTCAGGTCATCTTCAAGAAATGCGCGCTCTGCCACTCGCCGGACGCCGGCGTCAACAAGGTGGGGCCGAGCCTGCACGGGGTGGTCGGGCGGAAATCAGCGACGATCGCCGATTTCAACTACTCCGATGCGATGAAGGCGGCGAACAAGACCTGGGATGCGGCGACGCTCGACACCTACCTGACCGATCCGAAGGCGACCGTGCCGGGCACCAAGATGATCTTCCCGGGCCTCAAGGAGGCGAAGGACCGGCAGGACGTCATCGCCTATCTGGAGACGCTCAAATAGGGGCCTCCTCCATCGGCAGACCCGGCGGCGGCAACCGCCGAGCCGGGCCGCCAGGGTCTCTCCCATCCGTCAACGAATTCAGGAGAGCATGACAGAGGCGCCGGCGGCCGGCGGAAGCGGCATCCTCGTCGGGCCGGAGGAACTGTCTTCGGCAGCGCCTCCGCCGGTTCACTGTGCGGCGGCGCTTCGTTTGGGACTCGGCTCGGAATCCGCTACCGAGCGCACCAGCCCGACGATGTGCTGCCGTGCCTTCTCGCTGCGGATCTTCGCGAAGTTGCTGGTCAATTCATAGGTCAAGCGCTGCCGCTCGCCGATCGCCGCGTCGGGCGCCTTGGGGTCCGCCTCGTTCGGCCCTTCCTGGAAGAACCAGGAGACCGAGCGGTCGAGCGCCGTGGCGAACTCGGAGAGCATGCTGCACGAGACCCGGTTCGCCCCGCGCTCGTATTTTTGGATCTGCTGAAAGGTAAGCCCGACTTGATTTCCGAGCCATTCCTGCGTCCGGCCTGCCAAGAGTCGCGCCAATCGAACACGGCTGCCGACATGAACGTCGACCGGATGCGGTCCACCCTCGGCCACCGTGGGACGGGAGCGTTGCTTGGTGCGCGGACGCGGCGGTGCTTCCTTGGCTGCCATGCGTAGTCCTCCAGATTCACAACAATTCCGCTTCCCCGGAGCGCTCGGAGTCGCCGCCGGCGGCGGCCGATCTGGCCACGAATGCACTGGCAAACCTCAAGATAATGGCGCAAGCAGCAACTTCAAGGCGTACAGGATTAGTGGACGTCGATAATTACGAGATTTCCACTAATAGACGCAGACCCGGACTCGGTCGGCGAAGGCAAACCGATTGATATTTCAATCGACTGCGGTGGATCGTCCGGTTGAACGAAGATGAGCGTCCTCGCCTGTGACGTAAAAGTGTCAATTCCCATCGGGCGCTTCTCGCCAGATCGCCGCTCGTCCCGGACACTTCGCGGCTTGCGAGTGCTCTCCAATCACCGGAGCCCAGCCCATCGGCCCGCCCCCTAGGCAGTTGGCCGGCGCTTGTCTATACCGCTCGGCGTACCGATCCCGAGGATGAGGCATGAACGATACCGCACCGAAGCAATACGACTTCGCGGCGACCGAGGCGAAGTGGCGGGAGGCCTGGGCCGCCTCGCCGGTCTTCGCCTGGGACCCGGCGGCGCCGCGCGACCAATCCTACGTGATCGACACGCCGCCGCCGACCGTTTCGGGCTACCTCCATATCGGTCACGTCTACAGCTACACGCAGACGGACCTGCTGGCGCGGTTCCAGCGCATGTCGGGCAAGAACGTCTTCTATCCGATGGGGTTCGACGACAACGGCCTGCCGACCGAGCGGCTCGTCGAGAAGCGGCGGAACATCCGCGCAAGCGATATGACCCGGGAGGAATTCATCGCGATCTGCGAGGCCGAAGTCGCGGAGGCGGAGGAGGATTTCCGCAGCCTCATCCGCGGCATCGCGCTTTCGGTCGACTGGTCGCTCGAATACCGCACCATCAGCCCGCTCTCGCGCCGCATCTCGCAGCTTTCCGTGCTCGATCTCTTCGAGAAGGGGCATCTCTACCGGACGCTTCAGCCGACTCTGTGGGATCCGGCCGACCGCACGGCGCTGGCCCAGGCCGAGGTCACCGAGAAGGAGGATCACGGCACGATGTGGCGGGTCGCCTTCGACCGTGCCGAAGGCGGCACGGTGGAGATCGGCACGACCCGGCCGGAGCTGATGGCCGCTTGCGTCGCGCTGCTGGTGCATCCCGATCATCCCCGGGCGGGCGAGCTGGTCGGCGGCACGGCCGTCACCCCGCTCTTCCGCGTCGAAGTGCCGATCATCGCCGACGAGCGCGTCGACCCCGAGAAGGGCACCGGCGTCGTGATGTGCTGCACCTTCGGCGATACCACCGATATCGAGTGGTGGCGCGACCACGGACTGCCGACCCGGGTGATCGTCACCCGCGAGGGCCGGATCGGCGATCTCTCCGGCATCGGCGGCGCGGGCTGGCCCAGCCGCGACGCCGACAGCGCCCGGCGTGCCGCCGCGCGGCTCGAAGGGCTCAAGGTCAAGGCGGCGCGCGAGATGATGGCGACGCTCCTGGCCGAGGATGGCCGCATCGTCGCGTCCGAGCCCGTCACCCGCATGGTGCCCTCGGCCGAGCGCTCGGGCGCGCCGCTCGAAATCCTGGTGACGCCGCAATGGTTCGTGCATGTGCTCGACAAGAAGGACGCGTTGATCGCCAAGGGCCGCCAGATCGAATGGCATCCCGAGTACATGCGCCAGCGCTTCGAGATCTGGACCGAGAACCTGAAATGGGACTGGTGCATCAGCCGCCAGCGCTTCTTCGGCGTGCCCTTCCCGTTCTGGTACTCGAAGCGGGCAGGGGAGGAGGGGCGGATCATCCCGGCCCATCCCGACGACCTGCCGGTGAACCCGCTGGTGGACCTGCCGCGCGGCTACGTACGCGACGAGGTCGAGCCCGATCCGGACGTCATGGATACCTGGGCGACCTCCTCGGTCTCGCCGCAGCTCAACAGCCACGGCATCTCGGCCGAGCATCCGGTCGACCCGGTGCGGCATGCGAAGCTCTTCCCGGCCGATCTCCGCCCGCAGGCGCACGAGATCATCCGCACCTGGGCCTTCTACACGATCCTCAAGTCGCATCTGCACGAGGGCAAGGCGCCGTGGCACGACGTGGCGGTCAGCGGCTGGTGCCTGGCGCCCGACCGGCAGAAGATGTCGAAGTCCAAGGGAAACTCGATCGAGCCGCACGATCTCCTCGAGAAATGGGGCGCCGACGTGGTGCGCTACTGGACCGCGACCTCGCGGCTGGGTCTGGACACCGCCTTCAGCGAGGACGTGCTGAAGATCGGCAAGCGGCTCCAGACCAAGCTGTGGAACGCCGCCCGCTTTACCATGCTGCAGCTCGGCGAGTTCGGCGGAACCCCGACGAGTCCGGCCGCGGACGCTGCCGACGGGATCATCACCGAGCCGCTCGATCGCTGGATCCTGTCGCGCCTTGCCCGAACGGTCGACACGGCAACCGTGCATTTCCGGGACTTCGACTATGCGGACGCTCTGGCCGCGGTGGAACGGTTCTTCTGGGCCGATCTCTGCGACAACTACCTGGAGCTGGTGAAGGGGCGCAGCTACGGCGAGGTCGGCGGCGAGACGGCCCGTCGGTCGGCGTGCCACACGCTCTGGCATGCGCTCGAGACGGTGCTGCGCCTCTTCGCGCCGGTGATGCCGCACCTCACTGAGGAGCTCTACGCGACGCATTTCCCCGGCCGCTCGGCCGGGCTGGGCTCGGTGCATGCGCGCGGCGCCTGGCCGAAGACTGCGGACCAGCTGATCGACGAGGCGGCGGAGGCGTCGGGCGCGGCCGCGACCGCCGTGCTCGCCGCGGTCCGCAAGTGGAAGAGCGAGCGCAAGCTGTCGATCAAGGCCCCGATCGCGGTTCTGACGATCGGCGGCCCGGTGGAAGCGGTCGAGGCGCTGCGCGGCGCGATGGCCGATCTCCGCCACACGGTCGCCGCGGCCGAGATCGTCCCGTCGGGGGGTGCCGCGCCGGCAGAGGCGATCGCGATCGAGGACTCGCCGCTGTGGCTGACGGTGGAGCTGGCCCGGACGGCGTGAAGCGGCCGGCGCTCGTCGCGGGCGCCGACGGCGCCAGCCTTCGTCTCCGCGTGAGACCCGGCGCGTCGCGCAACGCCGTGCTTGGCCGCGGCGTCCTGGCGGACGGCAGCGAGGTCGTCGTGGTCGCGGTGTCGGCGCCGCCCGAGGACGGTCGGGCCAACCGGGCCGTCATCGAGCTTCTGGCCGAAACATGGGATCTGCCGCGCCGCGCCGTCGCCGTGACGGCGGGCGCCGCTGCACGGACCAAGACGATCGGCATTGCCGACCCGGCCGCCGGCCCGCGCCTCGCGGCCTGGCTCGAAAGCCTGCCATTGACGTAGGCGGGAACACGGCGGAATGCGCTGCGCTTTCCCGCCCTACAGCGCTCGGTCTGTAGGGCAGAAAAGCGCAGCGCATTCCGCCATTACCTGCCCCGCTCAGAGCGCGCCCGAAAATATCTCGTTGTTACAAAGGGTTTCTTTTACCGTCATCCCCGCGAAGGCGAGGATCCAGAGTCCCGGGCGCCGGCGCTTGCGGCCCTGGATTCCCGCCTTCGCGGGAATGACGACAGCATATTGGTATCGAACGATTCATTTCCGGTCGGACTCTCAGGTCGGGAGCGTCACCGTCACCCGAAGCCCGCCCTCGCAGCGATTCTCCAAGGCGATATCGCCGCCATGGCCGCGCACGATGGTGCGGGTGACGGACAGGCCGAGGCCGACGCCGCCGGTATCCCGGTTGCGCGAGTCGTCGAGCCGCTGAAAGGGCTGGAAAACCAGCTCGTGCAGCTCCTCCGGGATGCCCGGCCCGTCGTCGTCGATCGTCACAGTGACGTGATCGGTGTCCACGGCCAGCGAGACATGCGCGTGCCCGCCGTACTTCACCGCATTGTCGATGAGGTTGCCAAGGGCGCGGCGCATGGCTATCGGGCTCAGCTCCACCACGGCGGATTCGGTGCCGTCATAGGTCACGTCGCGGCCCGAGTCGCGCATCTGCCGGGCGAGCTCGTCGATCAGCCGGTCAATCGGCTCGCGGCCGCGCCGCTCGCGCGCCACGTCGTCGCGCGCGAAGGCCAGGGTCTCGTTGATCATCGCCTCCATCTCGGCGATGTCGATCAGCATCTTCCGCCGGTGCTCGGGGTCGTCGATGAACTCGGCGCGGAGCCGCAGCCGGGTCAGCGGCGTCCGGAGATCGTGGCTCATGGCCGCCAGCATCTGCGTGCGGTCGCGGATGAAACGCTGCAGGCGGCCCTGCATCTGATTGAACGCTCGCGTCGCCAGCCCGATCTCGCGCGGCCCGGTCTCTGGCAGCGGCGCACCTTCGCTGGAGCGGCCCAGCGCCTCGGAGGCACTGGCGAACTCGGCAAGCCGCCGCGAGAAGCTGCGGGCGAAGACCAGCGACATGGTGCTCACGATCACGCAGATCGCGACGGCCAGCCCGAGCGCCGGGTACCAGCGCAGAGAGGGGCTGGTCAGCCGGATGCTGAAGGCGGCAAGCTTGTTGTCCGAGAGTCCGACGGCGAGTCGGATCGTCCGCGTCGAGAGCTTGTCCCGCGCTGCCGCGCCGGGCTCGTCGAACGGCCACATCTCCGGGGTGGTGCCGTTGCGGGTGAGCTCCTGCCGGAGCCGGCTCGTCAGACTGTCGAGGAGCGTGTTGTCGGCATCGGCGGCGACGCGATGGAGGCCGGCGCCGCCCGGCTCGACGATCCAGACCGTGTAGCCCGAGCCCGAGATGGCGTCCGCCACCGTATCGCGCTCGCCTTGCGGCACCGAGTTCAGCGTCTGGACGTTGGAGGCGATCTGGCTGGCCAGATAGGGGACGGCAACAGGGCCGAGCCGGTCGTCCAGCTCGACCAGCAGCACCGCGACGGCGCAGACGAGTGCCAGGTTGACGATCAGGACCAGGGCGATACGTGCGAACAGCGTGTCCGGGACCACGCGCGTCAGCACCGCCCGCAGGCTCATGCGGCCGTTTCCAGCACCCGCACCGTCGGCGTGAAGAGGTAGCCGCCGCTGCGGACGGTCTTGATCAGGACGGGCGACTTCGGGTCGTCCTCGATCTTGCGGCGGAGCCGCATGATCTGAATATCGACGCTCCGGTCATAGGGCGCCGCGACGCGCCCGCGCGCGAGGTCGAGCAGCTGGTCGCGCGTCAGCACCCGCTGCGGCCGCTCGACGAAGGCCAGCAGCATCTCGTACTCGCCGGAGCTCAGCACGACCAGCGTGCCGTCCGCCCGCCGCAACTCGCGCCGGCCGACATCGAGCCGCCAATCGGCGAAGGCCAGCATGCGGCTTCCTTCCTTCGCCTGGCCCGCCGGCGCCAGCTGGACCTGCCCGGCGCGGCGCAGCACGGCCCGCATGCGCGCCAGCAATTCCCTCGGGTTGAAGGGCTTGGCGACGTAATCGTCGGCGCCCATCTCCAGCCCGACGATCCGGTCGATCTCCTCGCCCATCGCGGTCAGCATCACCACCGGGACCTGGCTGTCGTTTCGTAGCCGGCGGCAAAGCGCCAGCCCGTCCTCTCCCGGCAGCATCAGATCCAGCACGATCAGGTCCACGCGCGCGGCGGCGAGTACCCGGAACATCTCGGCGCCATCGCGCGCGCTCGATACGCGGAAGGAATGCCGGGTGAGGAATTGCGACAGCAACGACCGGATCTCGCGGTCGTCGTCGACGACGAGGATATGAGGTGTGCGATCCATACCGAGAGGGTGGATAGCACGGGCGTTCACCTTGGCGGTCAAGGAAGCTGCTACGAACAGTTACGATCGATGACGTCGCAACACGAAGGTTACACGGCCAGGCCCGCAGGGGGAACAGCGCGTGCGCCGACCATCGGAAATTCTGGTCAGCGCGGCGTCGCCGCCGAGGTCTCGCCGTCCTTGTCCATGCGGGTCCGAATGTCGGCGGCGGCCCAGCCGGTCAGGTCGCTGAGATTGTCGGCCTCCTCGGCGAAGCGCTGGTGCAGCGACTTGCGATACTCCGCCCCGGCCTGGCACGCGGCGGTGCCGGCGAAGGGATGGTGGAGGGCATAGACCACCTGAAAGCTCTGCTTGTCGCGGGTCTCGGTGAATGCGAGATCCTCGGGGAAGTGGCCGCGGTCGTAACGGATGTGGAGGCGGGTGACAAAGGCGTTGGTGCCGGGTCCCTCGTAGTAGCCGCCCGGCATCTGCATCTGAGGCATAGGGGCGCCGGGCCGCGCAGGGCCAAGCCAGCGCACGCCCAGAGTCGCCAGCTCGGATGGCGTCGGCGGCGTGCCGGAGCAGGGATCGCAAAAGGCCGAGAGGTCCCAGGCGTATTCGAGGAAGATGCTGCGCATCCCGTCGTTCTCGACGGCATGATCGAAGGCGGCCTTATAGACGGGCCCGAAATCACCGCGCACGAAGAGCGGCACGTTGACCAGCGTCGCCATCTTGGCGGGCCGATAATTGGCGGTCTCGATTCGCCCGTTCCGGGTGATGGCGAAGACCACCATGTCCTGCGGGCCGTTGGCGTTCACCGTACCGAGCCGGATGGGCAGCATGAACTTGGCAGTGTCGTAGCCGACCTGCAGCGGCTCCAGGAAGCTCGTCTCGGCCTTCGCCTGCCGCTCCAGGTTCACCTTGGCGACGAAGAAATGCATGCCCTGGCGGATGTAGCTCCCAAGCACATCCTCGGCGCCTTCGGGGATGCGGTACTGATTCTCCTTCAGCCAGGTCACGAGTCCGTCCGACTCCTTTGCCGACAGGACCAGGATATCGTAAACGCCGACCTCGTATTTGGCCTCGATGGTAACGCCGAAAGCGCTTTGCGCGGCCATCTTCGCAGGAGCGGGAACTGCCGTTGCACGCACAGCGCTCGACACATCGTCGGCCCATGCCGGCTGGCAGGGATCGGGATCGAAATACTCGGTCAGCCGCGGCGCGGTGTAGGCGTCCAACCGGTTCACCAGATCCGGATTGACCGTATGGATGTCCTCCTTCTGCACCACCACCGGCACCGGGATGACGAGCGCGAACTCCTTCGGATCCCCTTCGTAGTCGCTCGCCATGGTGATCGCCGTGTGGCTGCCGTCGCGCGCCAGCACGACCTTGGAGGCCTTGTTGAAGAGCTTCGAATCCGCCTGCGCGACATAGAAGCCGCAGAAGGCGAGGACCGGGGTCGTGCTGGCGGCCAGCGTGCCGGCGATGCCGAGCGCGGCGCCGGCGAGACGGACGAGCTTCCTGGAATTCAGCGGCATGGGTTTCCCTCGACGGGCAGGCGGGTTGGCGAAGGATAGATCGTGGGCTCGGTAAACGTCACCGCGGGGTCGCCGACGTGGTCTCCCCGTCCTTGTCCATGCGGCTGCGGATATCGGCGGTCGTCCAGCCGGTGAGGTCGCTGAGATTGTCGGCTTCCTCAGTGAACCGCGCCTTGAGCGTCTTGCGGTATTCCTCGCCGGCCTTGCATGCGGCCGAGCCCGCGAAGGGATGATGGAGCGCGTAGACGACCTGGAAGCTCTCTCGGTCATGCGTCTCGGTCAGCGCGAGATCCTCGGGGAAATGGCCGCGGTCGTAGCGGACGTGAAGCCGCGTGATGAAACCGAGCGAGCCGTTCGGCCGCAGCATCCTTATCACCGCCCGGTTCTGCATGGTGGGCGAGGACAATTCCGTCGGCGCCGGCCCGGCCCAGCGGGCGCCGAGCGTTGCAAGCTCGGAAGCGGTGGGCGGCGTGCCCGAGCAGGGATCGCAATAGGCGGCCAGATCCCAGGCATATTCGAGGAAGATGCTGCGCATGCCGTCATTCTCGACGGCGTGATCGAAGGCGGCCTTGTACACGGGGCCGAAATCGGCCCGTACGAAGAGCGGTACGTCGACCTTGGTCGCCATCTTGGCCGGCTTGTAATTCGCGGTCTCGACCCGCCCGTCACGGGTGATCGTGAAGACCACCATGTCCTGGGGGCCATTGGCGTTCACGGTGCCCAGCCGGATGGGCAGCATGAACTTGGCGCTGTCGTAACCGACCTGCAGCGGTTCGAGGAAATGCGTCTCCGCCTTCGCCTGCCGCTCCAGGTTCACCTTGGCCACGAAGAAATGCATGCCCTGGCGGATGTAGCTGCCGAGAACGTCCTCGGCGCCTTCCGGGATCCGGTACTGGTTCTCCTTCAGCCAGGTCACCAGCCCGTCCGACTCCTTCGCCGACAGGATCAGGATGTCGTAGACCCCGACCTCGTACTGAGCCTCGATGGTGACGCCGGCGGCATCGGCGGATTTGAGCTCCAAGCCCCGGTTGCCCCGCAAAGCCGCGGAAGCCGGCATCGGCGCATATTGTATCGGCGGGGCGCAGGGATCGGGATCGAAATACTCGGTAAGCCGCGGCGCGGTGTAGGCGTCGAGCCGGTTCACGAGGTCGGGATTGACCGTGTGGATGTCGTCCTTCTGCACCACCACCGGCACCGGGATGACAAGCGCGAACTCCTTCGGATCGCCCTCGTAGTCGCTGGCCATGGTGATCGCCGTGTGGCTGCCGTCACGGGCCAGCACGACCTTCGAGGCCTTGTTGAAGAGCTTCGAGTCGGCCTGGGCGACATAGAAGCCGCAGAAGGCGAGGACCGGCGTCGCGCTGGCGGCGAGCGTGCCGGCGATGCCAAGCGCGGCGCCGGCGAGGCGGACGAAACGTCCCGAAACCAAGCTCATGATAACCTCTCGGCTGTGATCAAGGCAGGCTCTGGCTCAAGCGGACCCGCCGTCTTCCAGATCGCCGAAGCTGCGGATGAGGACGGAATGATCGGGAAACCGCGCCACGATCTCCAGTTCACCACCCATCGCCTCGATGAAGCGGCGCAGGGTGCTCACATACATATCCGTGCGCTTTTCAAGCTTGGCGACGGCCGGCTGCTCGACATGAAGGATCTC
>DATGFU010000108.1:0-4292 GCA_035308865.1 Allostellaceae bacterium
CTTGGCGCCCGGCGGCGGCGCATGGACGACGAACTCGACGCGGCCCGCCGGGGGCACGATGAACGGCTTGTGGGCCACATCGAAATGGCCGAGATGGCGCGTGCCCGCCGCGTTCGCCAGCCCGACCCCGTCGCGCGCGAAGACCTCGAGCGGCAGCACGGTCGAGAATCTGCCCCGCACCAGCGTCAGGCGGGGTGCCACGAAGGAATCGGCCGAGGCGTTGACCATGCGGAAGATCTGCCGCTGGCCCGGCTGCATGGTCTTGGTCAGGACCTGGCTGTCGGCCGGGAAACTGCCGTCGGCGTTCTCCGCCACCGCGGCACCGTTGAGGGTCAGGGTCCAGAGCTGGGTCCCGCCGGCCTCGCCGGAGCCGGTCGCCCCTGCGGCGCACTCGCCGGCCTGGTCGACCTGGTCGATGCGCAGATCGAGAATGGGGCCGTTAGAGTACGCCGGTACCGGCTCGGCGGCGCGCGCCTTGGCCCGTGCCGCCGCCTTGTTGGGCTGGCGCTTCTGGACGAGGGCGTCGCAGGTGATGCCTTCCACGCAGCCGACCTGCGGCTTGTCGTCGATCACCAGAACCTCGTCGGTGACGCCGATTGAGCGCCGCCACGCGTCGCCCGCATCCTCGACCACGATGGCGCCGGCCAGGCCCATCTGGGTCTCCTGCTCGGACTCGCCGTGCCGGTGCGAGTGATACCAGTAGAGCCCGGCCGGATGATCGGCGGGCAGCGAGTAGGTATAGGTCAGCGTCCACGGCGTGGTCTGGCAGCCGGCCGTCATGGTCACCGGCCCTTCCCAGTTGGCAGGGTAGACGCCACTCTCCAGCACCTCGTCGCTGCACGGAAGCGGCGACACGAACAGGCCGTGGACATGGAGGTTGCTCATGCCGTCGGCCTCGTGGGACTGGTTCGCTTCGATCGGATAGAACGATCCGTCCGGACCGGGCGCGGCGGCGAAATGCAGCTCCGGCAAGCAGGGACTCCCGCCGAACACCTGGATCGGGCAGTTCGCCTCATTGTCGGTTCCGGTGTCTTGCAGCGTATTGGTCAGCTGGATCGAGAGCTGATGCCCGACGCCGACATGGATGACAGGCGCCGCCGGCAGCCCGATCGAGCTGTAGCAGAGCCGGTCGGTGTTCTGATCATAGGCGATGCTCAGGTCGACCGACACGTCGCCGCCGGTGCCGACCGAGGGCAGCTCCTGGAAGCCGGTGGGCACCGGGCTGCAATGGGCCAGCGGCAGGGTCGTCGCCGGTCTCACATGGGCCGCGGTGCGGGTAGCCTTGGACCGGCAGATATAGCCGAACAGCCCATCGCTGCCGCTGGCGCCGGGAACGAGGAGGGACGCCATCAGAGGGACGACGGCAAGCGAGCTGGGACGGCGCATGTCGGGGTTCCTGTCGCAGGAGCCGAGGAAAAACCCCGCCGCGATCGCCGGCGGGGGGACGTCGTTACCGAGATCGAGAGTATTCGCCTAGCCCGGGGATTTGAAGCAGCCGATCAGGCCGTCGAACCGCTCTTCGGTGGGCATGTGCGGCCCCGGCCGGTTGCGCCCGGCCACGATAGCGCGCAAGGGCGACCGTGCGCCATGAGGCAGCGCGGCCGGCCTCTTGCAGGTAACGGGAGCTGCACGCTCATGGAGCTTTCTTTCGCCTGTCGATCTCCGGCGGAGGCTGCATCACATAGATGACATTGTTGGCCGGCTCCGAGTTCCATTCGCTGATCAGCTTCGGCGTCTCGCTGGTTTGCACCCTGGCGGCATAGAGCAGGACCACATGAATAGCCGCGACGATGAGAACGCCGACCAAAGCTGCCGCGACCGAGTGAAAGCGCGCTGACCGAGGCTGTTGTCCGCTCATGGTTCCATCACCGGCTAGTGGGAGCCGAAACTCACCTGTGTGCGACAGAGGCAAGGTGTGAGCTGCCCCTTTTCCCCCACGGTGCCCAAGTCCCCGGGCGCGGTCAGCATTACCCTCTGGTGCTCCTCGCGGGGTTGGCCTTCCCCTCTGTCACGACCGAATCATACAGAAAACCGCGGCCCGGCGCTTCCGGCCTTGGGGTCCTTTAGGCATCTTCCAAACTCACAAGTCAGGTAACGGCGGAGGGGTAAAGGCAGCTCCTGGCTCAGACGGCCATGGCGTAAGCTGGCGCTCTGCCCATGCCAGCACCTTCTCGCGCTCGACTTCAGTCAGCTTGCCGCGTGCGGCTTCTGCCATCGCCCGAACACCGCGCACATAGCCGCGGCGAAACGCCTTCTCACGCAGGATGTAGGTGACGTGATCTGGGTTGGCTGCCATGCCGCGCACCGCCTCCATGCTCCCCGCCAAGCATATAGGAAATCGGAACCACGCCGCTACAGGCGGTAGCGGCGCTCGTCACGGCGCTGATGGCGCTGTGCGGGGGTAACTCAGACGTGGTGATTTCTACCCGCAAACACGGGCTTCCAACAGCGTATGTTCGGGAAATATTACGGAAGCGCCCGACTGCTGGCAGCTATCTATTTGATTTTACTGGCGTCCCCTAGGGGATTCGAACCCCTGTTACCGCCGTGAGAGGGCGGTGTCCTGGGCCTCTAGACGAAGGGGACCCGAGAGGGCACGGAGATAGCCCAGCCGGGGCTGGCGGGGCAAGTCCTTCCTCGTGCAAGCCTCAGTCGCGGAAATTCACGTATTGCAGCGGCTGCTCGATGCCGAGGCCGCGCACGAGGCGGATCGCCGCCTGGAGGTCGTCGCGGTTCTTGCCGGTCACGCGCAGCTCGTCGCCCTGCACGGCGGCCTGCACCTTGAGCTTCGAATCCTTGATGTCCTTGACGATCCGCTTGGCCAGCTCACGGTCGATCCCCTGTTTCACGACGATGGTCTGGCGGACGCTGTCGCCCGATGCCTTTTCCGGATCCTTGAACTCGAGCGCGCCCGGATCGATCTTGCGGCGCGTGAAATGCGTCGAGATCAAATCATGCATCTGCTTCAGCTTCGCGCGATCGTCGGCATGCAGCGTCAACGTCGCCTCGGTGCGCTCGAGGCGGCAGGTGCTGCCCTTGAAGTCGAAGCGGGTGGCGATCTCGCGGCCGATATTGGCGATCGCGTTGTCGACCTCGGCGAGATCGGTCTTCGAGACGATATCGAAGCTTGGCATCGGTAGCTCCTTTCCAGGAGGGCGGGAATGAAGGATCGCTGGATCGTCGCGGCGGGCGTCGCCGGGTTTGCCGGGGTCGGACTCGGCGCCGCCTCGACCCACCTTGCCGGAGGCGGCAGCCCGACTCTATTGGATACCGCCTACCGCTTCCTGCTGTTTCATGCCCCGGCGCTGGGCCTCGTCGGTGTGCTGGAGCGGCTGCAGCCCTCACGCACACTCGTGCTCGCCGGACTGCTCCTGACAGCGGGGCTCCTGTGCTTCGCCGGCGGGTTGACGCTGCTGGCGCTGACGGACTCGCCGCTAGGCCAGTGGAGCACGCCGGCCGGCGGCACGCTCCTGCTCGCCGGCTGGCTCACCCTCGCCTGGTACGGGTTGCGCGGCTAGAGCGCGATGACATTGGGTCGAATCGACCCAATGTCTGAATCGCGCTCTGATTCAAATAGCTAGAGGCGGATTCAGCGATCAGGCCGTGCCGACCTGATCGCATCCGGCTCTAGAGGGCGCCCTGAACCCACTGCATCAGTTGGCCCTTGGGCAGCGCACCCTGGCGCTTCGCCTTGGCCTGACCGTTCTCGAACAGGATCAGCGTCGGAATCGCCTGCACGCCGTACTTCATCGGCGTCGCCGGGTTCTCGTCGATGTTCATCTTGACCACCGACAGCTTGCCGGCGAGCTGCTGCCCGATCTCCTCCAGCGCCGGTGCGATCATCTTGCAGGGGGCGCACCACTCCGCCCAGAAATCGACCAGGACCGCGCCCTTGTGCGCCAGCACATCGGCCTCGAAGCTGGCGTCGGTCACCGTTTGCGTGGACATTCCAGTGCTCTCCTCGAAACTCGGCCACAAGACTAGGTGTCGCCCGGATACCCCGTCAAGGCGCGCCCCGGGCAGGGCCGGTACCGCGCAGCACATCCATGAATCTGCAACATGGGGACGAACTTCGGACTTGCAGCAGCCCGGCTGCAGCACCACGATTCGGCAGCCATCGTTGCTTCGATCACAGGAGACTCGCATGAGCCGTCGCGCTGGTTGGCTCTTCGCTGCCGCCGTCATCCTCCCCGGCCTGGCCGTGGCCGACGAGCCGCAGCGGCTGACGATCAAGGACCACCACTTCGCGCCACAGCGGCTGGAGGTGCCGGCCGGCGTCAAGTTCTCGCTCG
>DATGFU010000109.1:0-17527 GCA_035308865.1 Allostellaceae bacterium
GGCTGGCCTATACGATCCCCTGCCGACGCTTCGCCCCCGGCCTCGCGACCGAAAACGCACGGCTCGGGGCCGATGCGGTTCGCTACTCCTTCATCGCAGTGGACTTCCACCACCTGCTCCTTGCCGGTCTCCCGGCGCACCTGACCCCTTTATGGTGGGGACCCTGTGGGACCCTTAGACGGACCCCGTAGACAGAATCGCCACCGGCGCATCCCCGTACTACTCTGACGCTCCAAGAGACCGGACAGGGGAGGCGCACGATGACCGCAGCATCCGGCGAAGCCGATTGGATCGACCTCGGCCCGGCCGAGGACCTTGCGGCCAAACCCCTCCACCGCGCCCTCCTCCGCACCACGCCGATCGCCCTCAGCTGCGTCGGCGGCGTGTTCGGCGTGGTGTCGCGGACCTGCAACCATGTCGGCGGGCCGCTCGATCAGGGCAGGCTCGACGGCGACTACATCACCTGCCCGTGGCACGGCTGGAAGTTCCACCGGGTCACCGGCGAGGGCGAGCCCGGTTTCGAGGCGGATTGCGTGCCCGCCTGGCCGGTGAAGGTCGAGAACGGCCGGGTGCTGGCCGATGCCGCCGGCGCCACGCCGCGCCGCAAGGCGCCGCACGAGCCGCATCCGCTCGCCCGGGCGATCCGGCGCGAACCGGGGCCGGTGCGCGTCGCCGGCCTCTCCACCACGGGGATGGACCATGCCAACCCGCGCTTTTCGGGCTCGGACCACCTGCTCGACGCGGCGCTCGCAGCGGCGCGCGCGGGCGGTGCCGAGACGCGGCTCATCCGGCTGTCGGAGCTCAGCTTCCGCGCCTGCGAGGGGTACTACTCCAAGGCCGCGGCAGCCTGCACCTGGCCGTGCTCGATCACCCAGATGGAACCGGCGGACCAGCTGGACCGCGTTTACGAGGCGCTGATCCACTGGGCCGATGTGGCGATCGTGGCGACGCCGATCCGCTGGGGCGCGGCGAGCTCGCTCTATTTCCGCATGGCCGAGCGGCTGAACTGCGTGCAGAACCAGGTCACGACGCACAACCGAGTGCTGATCCGCAACAAGGTCGCGGCGTTCATCGTCGTCGGCGGGCAGGACAACATCCAGGCGGTGGCCGGCCAGATGCTGGGCTTCTTCGCCGAGCTGGGCTTCGTCTTCCCGCAATTCCCCTATATCGCGCATTCGCGCGGCTGGTCGGCCGAGGACATGGCCCGCAACGTCGCCGCCGTGCGCGACAGCGCATCGCTGCACGAGGGCGCCGCCGAACTCGCCCAGCGCGCTATCGCGCTCGCGGCGCAGCTGGTCGCGGCCGAACCGCCCGCCAGGATCTCGCGCGGCGGCCGCAAGGCGCAGCGGATCGGACCTGAGAGCTGCTAGTGATGAAGAGGCGACGAAAGCGTCTCATTCAACGGCGATAGCCGGCCGGCTTTGTGCTATTTTCTGTCATTACTGCCACACACGGCCAATTTCGAACTCTGTTCGTGTCAATCGCAAATAGTGGCAGGAACGCCGGTGGAGGCGAAGAGGTGGCTACCTACGAGCTGATTATCTCCGACGTGACGCGCTACGGTACGCTGTACTGTGTGGCAGGCTGGGACCTCGGTGACGGCGGGATGGTCCGCCCGGAGCCGCCAGGTGCGAATATCGTGGCCGAAGCATCGCGCTTCTGGGATGCGTCACATGCCGGCCCAGGAAGACTTTTCTCGGTCGGCAACGTGGTGCGGTTCGAAGCCTCTGCTCCGCCGCAAGCCTTTCCGTATCCGCATGCCACCGAAGATCGGATCTTCGTTTCGGGAACGAAGTCCGTCTTGGTCAAGCAGGTGACGATCGAGCAGATCAGGAAATCAGTGGCGGCTGGGGTGTCGCCATCAGTAGAAAACGCCTTCGGTGGCAAGCTGATTCAGAAGAGTAATGGAAAGGCTTATGTGGCAGCCGGCGAAAAAGTATGCTCACTCGACGCCATTGAGATTGTGCCGGAGCAAATCAGCTTCTACGCAGAAGTGACCCAAGCGGGAAAGCGGAGATTGCGCGCGGTCATCGAAGAGGACGGTATCGAGTATGATCTCTCGGTGCCCGCCGACGCGGCCCGCACACGCTTCCTGGCCGGTGGTGTGGCCGCTCTTGAAGCCGACGCCAAGGCCAGCGACCTCATCCATGTCCGCTTGGGCCTCTGTCGCCCGTTCGCGGCAATGCCGGACGCCTGTTATGCGCAGGTAAATGGGCTATACTTTCTTTGAACCTCGTGGCCACCTTGAAGGTGGCGACCATGGCGTCAAGGAGACCAGGATGGCAGACGTCGCCGTTGAAGTTCTGACGATCGGTCACTCGACCTTGCCTTACGAGCGCTTCATTGCACTCCTGCGCGAGGCGTCGGTGACGGCCGTCGCGGACGTTCGGACAGCACCCTACTCGCGGCACTTCCCACACTTCAATCGAGACACGCTTCGTCACGAACTTCGCTACGACAATATCGCCTACGTATTCTTGGGTGAAGAACTTGGTGGGCGGCCGCAGGACAAGTGTTTCTTCCACGATGGCGTCGCAGACTATGAGAAAATGGCACGGACGGAAGAGTTCGCGAAGGGACTCGGTCGCGTCGTCGAGGGCGCGAAGAAATACCGGCTTGCAATGATGTGCTCCGAGCACGATCCGCTCGACTGCCACCGCTGCCTGCTGGTGGGTCGCGCATTGCATCAGCGCGGAGTGACAGTCCGACACATCCTTAGTAGCGGCAAAATCATCGATCATAGCGCGATCGAGGCGAAACTCTTGGAATTGATGGGCAAGGACGACGCCGATCTTTTCGAACCTATTGAGGAGCGTCTAGCGGTGGCCTACCGAGACCGGGCGTTCAAGGTAGCGTTTACCGAACGCAAAACCGACGCGGAGAAACTCGTCGATGTGGAGTAATGGCTTTGGACAAGATAAATGTTGCGACGATAGGCTTCACGAAGACGACAGCTGCGGCGTTCTTCGATCGGATTAGAAAATCGGGCGTAAAGAAGATCATCGATGTCCGCCTTCACAACACATCGCAACTCGCAGGCTTCGCCAAAGCCGATGATCTCGCCTATTTCCTGAAGGAGATTTGCGGCGCTGAGTATGTCCACCAGCCGCTTCTGGCCCCGACAGATGATATATTGAAGGCATACAAGCGGGATAAAGGCAACTGGAATGTCTATCAGAGCCTGTTCCTGTCGCTCATGGCGGCGCGCCAGATCGAAACGAGGCTGAAGCCCGAGATATTCCAGAGCAGCTGCCTGTTGTGCTCGGAAGCAACACCACACCACTGTCACCGCCGACTGGTGTGTGATTATCTCAACGACAAATGGGGCGGATCGCTGAACGTCCGTCATCTTTAGCGCGTGAAGCTAAGAGCGAAGCCTGCGCGCCCTGCGCAGTGGGTCCGCCTCTGGTCATTTGCGGCCCTTCTCCAGCCTCCATGTCGGTCGCAGGCGCAAGATTCCAATGATTTGATCCACGTAATCATCGGCAGTAGCGACCTGGTTTTGATCCGCAAGCGATATTCGATCAGCCTCGTGTCGATGCAGACATTTGCGGATAACCTGCCCGCAGGCCAAGACTCGAACAATTGTCACACCCCGCACGCCATGCTCGCCGTGGCGCGGGAATTGCGATACGTCCCGCGAGCCTGTTCGCCAGCATGGAGGCCCCGTGAAGGCACCCCGAGCCAAGCGCTCCCCGGGCATCCCGCGGCCGCTGCCCTTCGGAACCGTGGCCCTGCTGCTGCAAGGCGGCGGCGCGCTCGGCGCCTACCAGGGCGGCGTCTACGAGGCGCTGGCCGAGGCCGAGGTGCTGCCGAACTGGGTCGCGGGCATCTCGATCGGCGCCATCAACGCCGCGATCATCGCCGGCAATCCGCCGCAGGAGCGGGTGGCGAAGCTGCGCGCCTTCTGGGAACAGATCACCGCCCACCCAACCAACGCGGTCGCGGATCTCGTCGCGCGGTTCGCCGGCGACGACACGACGCGCAGCCTGCTCAACGAGATGAGCGCGTTCCGGGTGATGGCGACCGGCGCGCCCGGCTTCTTCACACCGCGGCCGGTGTGGCCCTGGCTCAACCAGCCGGGCGCCCTCGGCGCCACCAGCTACTACGACACGACGCTCCTCAAATCGACGCTGGAGTCGCTGGTGGATTTCGACCGGATCAATGCCGGCGAGCTGCATTTCAGCGTCGCCGCGGTCAATGTCCGGTCGGGCAACTTCGTCTATTTCGACAACGCCACGCACCACATCCGGCCGGAGCACATCATGGCGAGCGGCGCGCTACCGCCCGGCTTCAACGCGGTCGAGATCGAGGGCGAGCTCTACTGGGACGGCGGGCTCATCTCGAACACGCCGCTCAGCTGGGTGCTGAACGCGACGCCGCGCCACGACACGCTCGCCTTCCAGGTCGATCTGTGGAGCGCGCATGGCGGCGAGCCGCGCACCATGGCCGACGTGGCGGTGCGCCAGAAGGAGATCCAGTACTCCAGCCGCACCCGCGCCGAGACCGACCACTTCAAGCAGATGCAGCAGCTGCGCTTCGCGCTTGCCCGGCTGCTCGACAAGCTGCCGGCGGAGATGCGCGCCGATCCCGACGCGCAGCTGCTGCACGAGCAGGCCGACCGCTCGCGCTACAACATCGTCGAGCTGATCTACCGCTCGAAGCACTACGAGGACCAGACGCGGGACTTCGAGTTCTCGCGGCTGACCATGCTGGATCACTGGCAGGCCGGGCTCAACGACGCCCGCCGGACGCTGCGCCACCATCAGATCTTCGAGCTGCCGACCAACGGCGACGGCGTCTTCACCTTCGACTGGCACCAGGACGGGGTGGGGTGAATGGCGGAATGCGTTCCGCTTTTCCGCCTTACGCTCCGATGCCGTAGGGCGGAAAAGCGGAGCGCATTCCGCCACTCTGCACGCCGAGGAGGAGAGACATGAAGGAATCTGAAGTTCGCGACCGCGCCTTCGCGATGCCGCTGACCAGCCCCGCCTTTCCGATGGGGCCCTACCGGTTCGTCGATCGCGAGTTCATGATCATCACCTACGAGACCGATCCGGAGGCGCTGCGCGCCGTGGTGCCGGAGCCGCTCGAGATCGGCGAGCCGCTGGTCAAGTACGAGTTCATCCGCATGCCGAACTCGACCGGGTTCGGCGACTATACCGAGACCGGCCAGGTCATCCCGGTCTCGTTCAACGGCGCCAAGGGCGGGTACACCCATTGCATGTTCCTCGACGACCACCCGCCGATCGCCGGCGGCCGCGAGCTCTGGGGCTTCCCGAAGAAGCTGGCGAGCCCCAAGCTCCACACCGAGATCGACACGCTGGTCGGCACGCTCGATTACGGCCCGGTGCGGGTGGCCACCGGCACGATGGGCTACAAGCACCGCCACGCCGACGAGGCGGCGGTGCTGGCCGCGCTGACCGCGCCCAACTACCTCCTCAAGATCATCCCGCATGTCGACGGCAGCCCGCGTATCTGCGAGCTGGTCGATTACCGGCTGGAGGACATCGTTCTGAAGGGCGCCTGGACCGGCCCGGCCTCGCTGTCGCTGCAGCCGCATGCGCTGGCCCCGGTCGCCGATCTCCCGGTGCGGCGCGTCGTCTCGGCCTTGCACATCCTGTGCGACCTGACGCTCGGCCTCGGCCGAGTCGTGCACGATTACCTGGCGTGAAGCCACATTGCGGCGGAATGCGCTTCGCTTTTCCGCCCTACCGCACCGGACCGTAGGGCGGAAAAGCGAAGCGCATTCCGCCGCCTATTATCGTGACGAAAGGAGACATCGACATGAGCATCGCGAACAAGGTCGCCGTGGTGACCGGCGCCGCCAGCGGCATCGGCAAGGAGATCGCCCGCGTCTATCTCGCGAACGGCGCCAAGGTGGCGATCGCCGACCTCAACCTCGCGGCGGCCACCGCGGCGGCGCAGGAGCTCGATCCGTCGGGCGAGAAGGCGATGGCGGTCGCGATGGACGTGGCCGACGAGGCGCAGGTCGATGGCGGCATCGAGGCGGTGGCCGCCAAGCTTGGCGGCATCGACATCCTGGTCTCGAATGCCGGCATCCAGATCGTGGCGCCGATCGACGAGTTCAAATTCGCCGACTGGAGGAAGCTGCTCGCCATCCATCTCGACGGCGCCTTCCTGACGACGCGGGCCGCGCTCCGCCACATGTACGCGCAAGGCCGCGGCGGCAGCATCATCTACATGGGCTCGGTGCATTCCAAGGAGGCCTCGGTGCTGAAGGCGCCCTACGTCACCGCCAAGCACGGGCTGGTTGGCCTCGCCAAGGTGGTGGCCAAGGAGGGCGCCAAGCACGGGGTGCGCGCCAACGTCATCTGCCCCGGCTTCGTGCGCACGCCCCTCGTCGACAAGCAGATCCCGGAGCAGGCCCAGGCGCTCGGCATCTCCGAGGAGGACGTGATCAAGAAGGTGATGCTGAAGGAGACGGTGGACGGCGAATTCACCACCGTCGCCGACGTCGCCGCCGCCGCGCTCTTCTTCGCCGGCTTCGAGAGCAACGCGCTGACCGGCCAGTCGATCATCGTCAGCCACGGCTGGTTCATGCAGTAAGCGCGAGTATCTCCACAAACCCGTTTCTCTCCGGTTGTCGTCGGCCTAAGCTCGGCCTCGCCCGCCCCCACCAGGAGCCGAGCCATGGCCGATCAACCCGACCCGGCGAACCGGTACCGCCTGCCATCCCTAAGCGATCCGCGCGGGCTCGCGGGGCCTGCGGTGATCGGCGTGATCGTGCTCGGCATCGCAGCGGCCTTTGCCTGGGTCGCGGGCTGGCTGTCGCCCGAGCGGCTTTCCCCGGCCCGGATGGTGGACACGCTGGAATCGCTCGACGGCACCCACGCGGGCTTCCGCCGCGCCCATGCCAAGGGCGTCTGCGTCGCCGGGACGTTCGAGAGCAACGGCGCGGGTGTGAAACTGTCGCGGGCCGCGGTGTTCCGGCCGGGCAAGGTGCCGGTGATCGGCCGTTTCGCGCTCGCCAGCGGCGTGCCGGATCTCGATGACGGCGGCATCCCTGTCCGCAGCCTGGCGCTGCGCTTCCTGCCGCCGGGCGGCGACGAGTGGCGGACGGGCATGAACAACATTCCCGTGTTCGTGGCGCGCGATGCGGCGTCGTTCCGCGAGCTGAGCCTCGCCGCGCGGCCCGATCCGGCGACCGGCAAGCCCGACCCCGACCGCATGAAGGCGTTCCTGGGCACGCATCCCGAAACGGCGCACGCCTTCCAGATGATCGGCGCCAAGCCGCAGGCGGCGGGATTTGGCGACGACACCTATTCGGGACTCAACGCCTTCCGCTTCATCGATGCCGCAGGGACTGCCACATCGGTCCGCTGGGCGATGATGCCGGCGGCGCAGCCCACCGCGGCGTTGCCCAAGCCCGATGCGGCGGCCGACAAGAACCGGCTCTTCGACGCGCTGGCCGCCGCGTTCGCAGATGGCCCGCTGCAATGGCACCTGGTCGCGACGATCGCCCAGGCGGGCGACCCCACCGACGACGCCACCGCCGCCTGGCCGCAGGAGCGGGAGCATGTCGATCTCGGCACGCTCACGCTCGACCATATCGAGGCCGAGGCACCGGGGAACTGCCGCGACATCACCTTCGACCCGCTGGTGCTGCCGGACGGCATCGCGCCGTCGGACGATCCGCTGTTGAGCGCGCGCTCCGGCGCCTATTCGGAATCCCTCCGCCGCCGCGACGGCGAGGCCAAGACGCCGAGCGCCGTCCAGCCCGCCGCCCGGAAGGGAGCGTGACCATGGCCCGGCCCTTCCCGCTCCTTTCGCGGCTGCTGCATTGGCTGATGGCCGCCATGATCCTCGCCATGCTGTTCATCGGCATCGGCATGGTGGGATCGCTGACCGACTACCACTGGCTGGTGTCGATCCATAAGCCGCTCGGCGCCGCGATCCTGGTGCTGGCCGCGATCCGGCTGGTGAACCGCCTGCTCAACCCGCCGCCGCCCTTGCCGGGCGGCATGCCGGGCTGGCAGCGCCTCGCCGCGCACGCTTCGCACTGGGTGCTCTACGCGCTGATGATCGCGCTGCCGTTGGTCGGCTGGGCAATGCTGTCGGCGGCGCCCTACCCCGTCATCCTCTACGGCACGATCGAGCTACCGCCGATCCTGGCGCCGTCTCCCGAGACGTTTGCCACGCTGCGCCTGCTCCACTCGGTGCTGGCCTTCGCGCTCTTCGCGACGTTTCTGCTGCACCTGGCGGCCGCGCTAATGCATGCCCTCGTCTACCGCGACGGCGTGTTCGAGAGCATGGCCGCGCCCGGCCGCCTTCGCAACCGGACAGGGTGACCGGCGCCGGCGCCCGCTACTTGAACTTCCAGGTCCAGGTCAGGCCGAACTTCTTGAACTGCATTTTCTTGATGTCGATGTCGATATCCGGCTTCAGCGACCCGTAATCGCCCAGCTTGACGCCGTTCTTGTCAATGTACTTGGTCACGACGTCCGGCAGCTTCAGCATCTGCTGCGGATCCGCCTTCGGCGGGATCTTCACCGACAATATCTTCTGAACCAGATCGTTAGACGCCTGGTCGGCGTCTTTGGTCAGGCCTTCGCGCTGCTTCTTCAGCGCCTCCATCTTCTCGATCTCGGCCTGCACGTCGGCAAGTTCCTTGCCGATCTTCTCCAGCGCCTTGCCCCAGTCGTCTACGAGCTTGGAAATGGCCTTGGCAACCACATCGAAATCATCGGACATCCTGCAATCTCCTCTGGTTGGTCTTCACCCCGGCGATTGAAGGCGGAAGATGCTTCGGCTGCCCAGCTCCCCAGGTCAAGCCTCGTGTCCGTCAGACGAGGCGGCGGATCGCGATCCGGATGTGATCGGCGACGGTCTCGGCCGCGACCAGCTCGTTCCGCGTCGTCTCGCAGAAATGCGTGAAATCGGCCGGCGCGCCGGGATCGGTCGCCAGCACGGTCAGGACCTCCCCGACCGGTACCTCGCGCAACGCCTTGCGCGCCTTCAGCACCGGCAGCGGGCATTTGAGCCCGCGCGCATCGAGCCGATGGTCGGTCGGGTCTGCCATCCGCGCACTTGACGGCAGGGCCACGACGAAGTCCAGTCCGCGCATGGCTCCCGACGCTCTCGCCGACGCCGTCCGCTTCGACGCCGCCGGCCTCGTTCCCGTCATCGCACAACAGCACGACACGGGTGAGGTGCTGATGCTCGCCTGGATGAACCGCGCGGCGCTGCTGGAGACGCTCGGCACCGGCCGGATGACCTACTGGTCGCGCTCGCGCCAGGCGCTATGGCGCAAGGGCGAGACCTCCGGCCAGCACCAGCGCCTGGTCGAGCTCCGGCTCGACTGCGACGGCGACACGCTGCTCGCCCGCGTCGACCAGACCGGCGTCGCCTGCCATACCGGTCGGCGCAGCTGCTTCTACCGCGCCGCCGGCGACGAAGGCTGGGACGAAATCGCCGCCGTCGAGGTGGCGCCGGAGACGCTCTACGGCGCCCCCTCTAGCCGTTGAAGTGGACGAGCTTGCGGGTCGCCAAGTCGACGGTCACGAAGTCGTCGGGCGTCCGCGAGTCCGCGCCGTCGCCGGCCGGGTGGTACTCGATCCTCAGCTGCTCCGAGTTCACGATGACCCGCAGGTAGCCATAGTCCTGGTCGTCGTAGCTCTCGAACGTCACGGGATCGGCGTGCCCGTCGATCTGCAACGGCGACGGTGCGCGCAGCCCCGCCGCGCCCTTCCGGGTGAGCCGCTGAACGGCATGCCCGCCGTTGCCGCCGATGAGATAGGGGATCTGCGTGGCGCCGTGCTGGCGGGTGAACCGCTGGTAGTTGTGCGCATGGCCCGACAGCACGGCATGCGGCCAGACGCCGGCGGCGTCGCAGGCCTCGTCGATCTGCTTCACCATGTCCTCGCTCCAGCCATGCTTGCTGTTGCTGCACGTATAGGCGGGATGGTGATGCGCGATGATGAGCGCGCCCTTGAAACCCTCTGACTTCACGCGTCCCAGCGCGGCCCTGAGGTAGTCGAGCTGCGAGGTGCCGATCGACGGATCGGCGATGACGCCGGGATCCTCGAGCGTATTGCTGTAGAGCGCCAGGATGCGCAGATAGGGCGGCGCCTCGAACGTGTAGAACACGCCGGGCTGGATCTGTGCCGTCCGCGACAGCCCGCCCGCCTCGGGCGTCACCTGGAAGGTCGTGGCGCAGAAATTGTCGAGAAAGGCGGCCAGCGAAACCGCGCTCGTCCCGGGCGCCACCATCCCGTCATGGTTGCCCGCGATCGCGATGATCGGGGCGGGATAATCGCGATAAGGCTCATAGAACTGGTCGTAATAGTATTTCGCCTCGCCGAAGCTGTAGACGACGTCGCCGAGGTGGAAGCAGAAGAGCGGCCTCTCCTTCTCGGCGTCCTCTCCGGGAACGAAATCGGCGACCATCTTGTCGGCGACGCTGTTCTGGCTCTCCGGCCCCCGCGTGCTGCCGGTATCGCCCAGCGCGTGAAAGATGAGCTGCCCATTCTTGACGATCTGGCGCTCGAGGGCGGCGGGAGTCACGCCGAGCACCTGCGCCAGCGTCAGTTTCGGCTCCGGCAGGTCGCGCGGCGGCGGAAACGGCAGGGGAAAGAGCTTGTGCTCGCGATTCAGTTCGTCGATCTGCTTGTAGGCCGCGCCGTCGGATGTGTGCTTGACCTTGAATTTCGACGGGTCCGCCGACGGCTGGGGTTGGCCGAAGACGGGATGTCCCACCTCCACCGGTTTCGTGTTGTCGACCGGTTCGGTTCCGGAATTTGGCGCTGGGGCATGATGCAAACGAGTCATCTCGATCCTCCCGGAAGGGACGATGCGGCACTCGTCTGGCCGTCACAGAGACAACGGATCGATCTGCGAAATCGGCGAACCCGGCGATAGCGCATCTACCGAGGGTAGGCCTATTCGCTTATTCTAGATTGATCAAGAGAACAATTTGTTGCCGTTGGATTGCACCGAAGTGCTCTACTCATCCTGATCGATACCGCAGGCGAGCGTCGCCTGGACCCGCGCCAGCATCACCGGATCGAAGGATTTTCCGCCGCACTCCGCGGTGTAGCGCGAGAGCCGCCGGTTGTAGCGGTCATAGACCGATTGGGTATGCGGCAGCGTGCTGTTGAAGAACGTCGCGTTCTCGCCCTCGTCCTCGCGCACCAGCCGGCGGAAGGCGTCGACCGCCTCGGGATCATCCGTATCGACATTGGCGCGCTCCTCGGCGACGCGCCGGTCGAGTGCCTCGAGCCGCCTGTGCGCCTCGTCATAGTCGCGCTGGGCCGCCTCGACCTGGCCGTGCAGCGTTTCGACGAAGCGCTGGCCGCAAAGGCAGCGCCCGATCGCGTTCGGGTCGGTCAGCACGGAGTAGCCCTGCGCCTGCGCGTCGGCGGAGATCAAGGCGAGCGCCGCCAGCCCGGCCTGCCATCCCAGTCTCATCGGGTCGTCTCTTGTGGTTGCGCCGAGCCCCCACAAAACCGCGATATCATGGCTTTTGCATGACGTTGGCGGCGTCACTCCACGCGGTCGACCTCCTCCGGCCGGCTCACCATCACGTCGAGGTCGATGAGGTGCCCGTCGGCCAGCGAGTAGACCCAACCGTGGACCGCCAGCTCCTGGCCGCGCGCCCAGGCGTCCTGGACGAGGATGCTGGAAGCGACGTTGCGCATCTGGCGCAGCACGTTCAGCTCGACGAGCCGGTCGAGGCGGCCGTGCTCGCTGGCGATCGCGTCGAGCTCGCCGCGGTGGTCGCGATAGACCTCGCGGATCGGGTGCAGCCAGTGGTCGATGATGCCGCGCCGCTTGCCGTCCACCGCGGCGCGCACCCCGCCGCAGCCGTAATGGCCGACCACCAGGACATGCTTGACCTTCAGCACCTCGACCGCGAACTCCAGCACCGAGAGGTAGTTGGCGTCCTGCGGCGGCGCCAGGTTGGCGACGTTGCGGTGGACGAACATCGCGCCCGGATCGAGATCGACGATCTCGTTGGCCGGCACGCGGCTGTCGGAGCAGCCGATCCAGAGGTATTCGGGCGCCTGCTGACGGGCGAGCCGGCTGAAGAAGTCCGGGTCGTGCGCCACCTTGCGCGCGGACCAGGCGCGGTTCCTGGTCTTCAGATCGTTGAGCAGCATCGCCTCTCCCCCTCTCTCGCCGTCAACAGGCCGGCTTCGGCAACGCCTCGATCTGCTTCAGCGTCGCCCGGATCACGTAGTCCCCGTAATCGATCACCATCGAGCTCGACACGCCGTTCGCCAGCAGCCGCATGCCAAGCTCGTAATCCGGCTGGGCTTCCTGGTTGGCATCCGGGAAAAAGGCGAGACGCACCTGCCAGGACGGCCTGAGCAGCAGCGGCGAGCTGACCGGGGAGTCGGACGGCGTGCTCAACGGCTGGGTCGGCCCCAGCACGGCGCTGATAAGCGTCGCCCCGTCGAAGGTCGAGCCGTCGAATACCTCGGCCGACAGGAAGTTCTCGCCGCCGTGGCCCTTCTTGATCAGCAGCAGCGTGTGCGCCGTCGGGAAGAGCGTGCCGGCGGGCAGGTCGAAATTCTGCGCCTTGGGTTTCTCGAATACGGCGGTGCCCGGGCCGCCCGCCGATTTCAGCGAGGCGGTGCCGCGGATCTCGTCGTCCGCCTGGCCGTTCTGGGTCTTGCGCTCGTTGAAGCGGTAGCTGAGCCCGTCCTTGCTTTCCCAGGTGACAAAGGAGGAGTTGATCTCGACCGGTGGATCGTCCTCGTTGTGGAGCGATAGCTTGTAGCGCTGCTCGATGGTCCAGCCGTCGCAGCTCTCGCCCCACTCGTAGCCGAGCGAGCCGTCGGCGCCGACGACCCGGCTCTGCGGCTTGGCGCTCTCCAGCGAGAGCGTGTAGAGCGCCCGGTGCGGCGCCACCTCGACGGCCTGGGCGGGGGTGGCGAGGAGGGCGAGGAGTACGCAGACCCCCACCCCGCCCCTCCCCCGCAAGCGGGAGAGGGAGAAGAAGCCCTCTCCCGCTTGCGGGGGAGGGTTGGGTGGGGGTGTCCGGATCAAGCTCTGCCTCACGCTTTCCTCGCCGGCGGCATCACCACGCCGAGATGCAGCTCCTTGAGCCGCGCCGGCGGCACCGGGGCCGGCGCCTGCATCAGCAGGTCCTGCGCCTGCTGGTTCAGCGGGAAGGCGATGACCTCGCGGATATTGGGCGTGTCGGCCAGGAGCATCACGATCCTATCGATTCCCGGCGCCGCCCCGCCATGCGGCGGCGCGCCGTACTTGAACGCGTTCAGCATCCCGCCGAACCGGCTCTCGACATCCGCCGCGGAATAGCCGGCGATCGCGAAGGCCTTGTACATGATGTCCGGCCGGTGGTTGCGGATGGCACCGGAGCACAGCTCGATCCCGTTGCACACGATATCGTACTGATACGCCTTGATGGTCAGCGGATCCTGCTTTTCCAAGGCCTCGAGCCCACCCTGCGGCATCGAGAACGGGTTGTGGCTGAAGCCGATCTGCCCGGTCTGCTCGTCGAGCTCGTACATCGGGAAATCGACGATCCAGCAGAAGCGGAAGGCGCCCGCCTCGCAGATCCCCATCTCCTGGCCGATCTTCGTGCGCGCGACGCCGGCAAATTTTGCCGCAGCCGCCGGTGCGTCCGCGACGAAGAACACGCTGTCCCCCTCGCCGGCGCCGGCGAGTTCCTTCAGCCGCGCGAGCCGCCCCTCGTCGAGGAACTTGGCGATCGGCCCCTTGGCCTGACCCTCGGCGAAGGTCACGTAGCCCAGGCCCTTTGCGCCCTCTTCGAGCGCCCAGCCGTTGAGCTTGTCGAAGAACGAGCGCGGCCGCTCGGCGGCGCCCGGCGCCCGGATCCCCCGCACCACGTCGCCGCGCGCCACCGCCTTGGCGAAGACCGCGAAGTCCGAGCCCTCGAAGACCGGCGACACGTCGGTGATGACCAGCGGGTTGCGCAGATCCGGCTTGTCCGTGCCGTATTTGAGCAGCGCCTCCTCGTAGCCGATGCGCGGGAACGGGAAATCGCCGACGGTGCGGCCCTCGGCAAATTCCGCGAAGACGCCGTGCAGCACCGGCTCGATCGCCGCGAACACGTCCTCCTGGGTGACGAAGCTCATTTCGAAATCGAGCTGGTAGAACTCGCCCGGCGCCCGGTCGGCGCGCGCATCCTCGTCGCGGAAGCACGGCGCGATCTGGAAGTAGCGGTCGAAGCCCGACACCATCAGCAGCTGCTTGAACATCTGCGGCGCCTGCGGCAGCGCGTAGAACTGGCCCGGATAGAGCCGGCTCGGCACCAGGAAGTCGCGCGCGCCCTCGGGCGAGGACGCGGTCAGGATCGGCGTCTGGTATTCGAGGAACCCCTGCTCGATCATGCGGCGGCGGATCGACGCGATGACGTTCGAGCGCAGCACGATGTTGCGGTGAACCGTCTCGCGCCGAAGGTCGAGGAAGCGGTAGCGCAGCCGCATCTCCTCCGGGTAATCCGCCTCGGCATTGACCGGAAAGGGCAGCGTCTCGGCCTCGCCCTGGACCGCCACCTCGGCGATCTGCAGCTCGACCTCGCCGGTGGCGAGCGCCGGATTGACCGTCTCGGCCGACCGCGCCACCACCTTGCCGGTGAAGGTCACGACCGTCTCCAGCCGCAGCGCCTCGACCGCCGCGAAGACCGGCGAGCCGCTGTCGACGACGCATTGCGTGACGCCGTAGTGATCGCGCAGGTCGACGAAGAGCAGCTGGCCGTGATCGCGCTTGCGATGCACCCAGCCGCTCAGCCGCGCAGGCGCGCCGGAGTCGGAAAGTCGCAGTTCCCCGTTCGTATGGGTCCGGTAGGCATGCATGTGTAAGGGGCTTTCGGCATGGGCGCCGGCCTTGCGGCGCCAAATCGCGGCTAGAGCGCATACCGCGTGCTATATTGTCAAGCCGGGGGCCGGATGGGACGGCAGTCGCGTTGTGGGGAGGGCTGAGATGTCCGACAACACGTACAGCCTGAGCTACGACTACAGCATCACGCTCAACGCCAGCTACGGCGCGAGCTTCACCTTCACCTCGACGGCGACGGTGGCGCCGCCCTCGGGCGACGGCATCATCGGCAGCGGCTCGATCGCCTTCACCGTCTACAATTACGGCGAGGTCGCAGCACTCGGCGGAACCGGCATCACCTTGTCCGACGGCGGCACCGTCGAGAATCTCGGGACCGGGAAGATCGATGCCGCGAACGGCATCGAGATCAAAGGTGCGCCCGGCAGCATCAATAATATGGGATCGGTCTATGCCGAGGGCAGCGGCGGTGTCGGGCTCTTTCTTTATGAGGGCGGTACGATCACAAACAGCGGCGATGTCCAAGCCGCGGGCGGCGAGGGAATCGGCGTACGCCTTGGGGGGCTAAACAGCTATTTATCGAACGCTCATGACGGCTATATCGCCGGATATATCGGAGTCGACGCGACGTTCATCAACTGCAGCGTCTATAACGACGGTACGATCGCGGGCGGCGCTGTCGGCATCCAAGGTGCTACGTCGATCTACAACACCGGCGTCGTCGAAGTCTCGGCCAGTGCTGCCTCCGGCATTCTCGGAGCGGGGTATCTCTTCAACGACGGTACCATCGACGCCTATGGCGCGAGCGGGACGGCCGTTTATGAGGCCGGCACCGTCTTCAACTCCAACGGCGGCACGATCGAAGGTGCCAGCGGCATTTCTTTTGCCAACGTCGTGCGCAACGCGGGCTCGATCAGCGCGACCTCGGGCATGGGAATCTATCTTGAGGCGGGCGGCACCATCACAAACTATTCCGGCGCCTCGATCCTGGGCAATGATGGCATCTTCATAAGCCACCATGCGGCCACGGTTTACAATTTCGGCGTCATCGGCGGCGGTGGAAATGGCATCGAGATCTACAACACCGGCACCGTCACCAATGCCTCAAACGGTCTGATCTATGGCAGCACCGGCATATTTGGGGGTGGGTATGATGCCTTGGTCCGCAACTACGGCACGATCTCAGGGACGAAATATTCAGTCTATTTTGGCAACCACACTGACACGCTGGCCATCGAGGCCGGCTCCGAGCTGATCGGCCTGGCGAAGGGCGGCGACGGCTTGCTGCGGCTGGCCGCCGCCACCGGCACCATCACCGACCTGGGTGCCACGACCACGATTTCCGGTGGCGGTACTGGAAGCTTCACCGGCTTCGGCACCTATCTCGTGAGCGGCATCGGGAGTTGGACCCTAGAGGGCGGCGGTACGCTCAGCGCCGCCCAGGAACTGGCGGTCCATGGCACGCTGACCGTCGATGCGCAGACGCTCTCCATCGCCGGCTCGGTGTCCGATACCGGGACGATCGCGCTCTCCGACGGGCTTCTCACGATACAGGCCGGACTTTCGGGCAACGGCACGATCGAGCTCTCGAACGGCGCCACGCTCGATCTCGGCGGGCCGGCCACGGGCACGATCGCCTTCCTCGACGCGACGGAGCATCTGGTGCTGGGCGATCCGGCCGGGGTCAGCCTGACCGTCGACGGGTTCGTCGTCGGCGACACGATCGATCTCCCGACACTCCACTATGGGGCACTGGATTCCGTCAGCTACGCGGACGGCGTGGCTACGATCGAGCGCAGCGGCACTATCGTCGCCGAGATCACCCTCAGCGGGCTCCCGTCGGGTGCCGTGCTCGGTCTCGTGAGCGACGGCGCGGGCGGCACCGAGCTGATTTTGGAGCAGTCTTCCAACAACCAGAACCTCGTCAGCGACATCTCCGCCGACCAGCAGCCGCTGCTGAGCGCCGCGCTGGAGGCACTCGACAACGACGTGGCGACCGCAGGCCGTGTCGCCTCGGCACCGCTCAACGTCTTCACGCCGCCGTCCCTCGTGCCGCCGCCGGGCGCTGCCGCGGGCAGTCCGGTGCTGGGCGACGTCAATATCGCCAACGGTGCGCCGACCGCCCCGGGCGAGATCGTGGATCTCGGTCCGCAGGTGCAGGGCGTCGTGCTGACCGGCAGCACCGACGCGCTGCTCCGCGGCTTTACGACCACCGAGCTGCTGGTCGGCAATCTCGGCAACGACACGATTCGCGGCGCCGGGGGATCCGGCACCATCATCTCGGGCTCCGGCACGAACCAGATCCACACCGGCGCCGGCGACATGGTGGTGAGCTCCGGCGGCACCGACCGGATCACCACCGGCGGCGGCGCCGACCGCGTCGACGCCTATGGCAGCGCCACCGTGATCGCCGGCGCGGGGCTCACCGTGTTTACCGACGACGGCACGGCCGCCGGCAGCGACCGCGTGCGGGGCGGCACCGGCACGACGGTGATGAACAGCGGGCTCGGCCAGGACACGTTCATCGGCGGGTCCGGTGCGTCCTTCATGAACGATACCGGCGGCGGCAACGTCGCCTTCGAGTTCATCAGGGGGCTGGGCGGCTTTGACTTCGTGAGCGGCTTCGACGCTGCCACCGACTACATCCGCACCGCGGGCAACAGCTACGGCTGGAGCGATTTCCAGACGCGCGAGACGGTGGTCGGCGGCAGCACCTTTGTCGATCTCGGCACCACAAGGA